>NZ_CAMVPN010000049.1 GCF_947169325.1 uncultured Methanobrevibacter sp.
ATGCTCAAAGAATTGATGCAACTCCTGCAATCAAAAAAGCATTAGGTGAATAGATTCAATAAAGGATTTTTTAATCCTTTCATTTTTTATTTTTTTAGGCATTGAAAAGACATTTTGGATAGTTATCATCTATGATAACTCTTTTTTTTATCCAAAATTTTTTTAGTTTGAAAACATACGAATAATTCGTAATTACCTTTATATACAACGAACAAGAAAAAAATAACCAATAATATACGAAGAGGTGTAATTATGTTTGTAGCAACATTAGATGGTATTTTTAAATATTCTGACCTTCCAGAAGAATATGAACCATATGTTCAATTTAAAGCGACTATTGATAAAAGAGAACTCAAACAAAGTGATGAAATTGCAATTTTAAATATTGCAGGAACTTCAACTCATCATGTTTTATTCTTGGATTCATATCAAAGCACTGCTGAAATTGAAAGAGAATTAAAAGACGCAGATGCAAAAATCAATCATACTACCTTAAAAATTATAGGTGGACATTTATGAGCTTACCCTCAGAACAAAACTGGTTAGTTCTCCAGCATCTCATTACAGACCTGAATAAAAAAGGATATGAGATTCCTAAAGGAATTAACCCTGAGATGGGATTGATAAGATCATCAATCAGTTCTTATAAAAGAGATCCGTCCCATCCAGATTTGATTAATGAGTTGGCTAAAGCTGAAATGTCTTTAAATGCTATTCAAGGAACTCTTTTAACTATTGCAGAAGAAGAAGGGGAGGAATACGTCGATGAATGGCTTGATTTATTAAAAAAGGTCATGCGCGGCGAAGAAGTATTCGAATTTGCAAAATCAAGGTCAAAATTCCTAGTGAATGCACCGCCTGGCTTGACTACAGGCAGAATAACATTAAAAAAACCATTGGCTGAAGAGAGAGTTCAGGAAATTGCAGAATGGAACGGTCTAATAATCGAATTTGACGATGACATTACCATTCAGTTACACGGAGATAAACCTGACCTTCAAACAGGTTTAAAAGAAATGGGTTCATTCTTTTTAGAACAACAAGGTGATTAAATGACTAAAATCTTAGCGATTAGTGATGTTCACGGTGAAGAAAACGAAAATTTATATAATTACTTAAATAACAATGATATTAATTTGGTCCTGGTTTTAGGAGATATTACTGATTTCGGACCATTGGAGTTTGCATCTGAATTTTTAGAGAAAATCGCAGACTGCGGTGTTGATGTAATAGCCATTCCTGGAAACTGTGACCCTAAGGGCATTTGCAATGCAATCAATGAGACATCATTCTGTCTGCACAATAACATCATTGCATATGATGATGCGATATTGTTTGGATATGGGGGATCTAACGAAACTCCGTTCAATACTCCCGGTGAAATCCAAGATAACAAAATATATGGGGATGTTTATGAACTGTTAGCCAATTATGACTATGTTTATAATAAGGAGGCTCCTAAAGTGAGAATTTTGGTTACTCATGCTCCGCCATACAATACTGAAGCTGATAAGATGGAAAACGGAGAGCATGTGGGCAGTTCAGGAATATTGAAATCAATTCATGAATTCGAACCTGAAATCAATGTCTGCGGACATATTCATGAAGCAAAATCCCTAAGTAAAATAGGAATAACTACTGATGTAGCTAATCCTGGAATGCTAAAAGATAATGGTGCA
Source organism: uncultured Methanobrevibacter sp. (assembly GCF_947169325.1). Classification (GTDB taxonomy): domain Archaea; phylum Methanobacteriota; class Methanobacteria; order Methanobacteriales; family Methanobacteriaceae; genus Methanocatella. The sequence continues at coordinate 1,680 of NZ_CAMVPN010000049.1, forward strand.
GTCTTAATTGAACTTAAAGGCGGCCCTGAATATGATATTAGCTTAATATCTTTAGATGAATAGGTATTCATCTTTCTTTTTTCTCTTTTTTTCAAAATCAAATAACAAATTTTATTTAACATTAGTTTATATAATATTTTTGTAGGTGTTTTTATGATTTGGGTTACTGGTGACGTTGACGGTAATGTGTATAAGGAGCCATTTTCTAAAGGAATTCTTGCCCGTTCGCTTAATGTTGCTGATATCGGGTCATTAAGGGCTCATGAAATCGCTAGTGATATTGAAGCAGAGTTAGTAAAAAAGGATATTGATGAGATTTCCAATTCCGAATTGGTGGGTGTTGTATTGAATCATTTGGAATCTGTCGATTCAAATATTGCAAAAAAATATAAGAACTGGAGGTCACTTAGGAATTCAAAAAAACCACTCATCATTTTGATTGGTGGTGCATCAGGTGTAGGTACATCATCAATGGCCTTTGAGCTTGCAAATCGTCTCAGATTAAAAAACCTCATAAGTACAGACATGATTCGTGAGGTAATGCGTAAGATTGTCTCCAAGGATTTAAGCCCTGTCATTCATAAATCAAGTTTCGATGCATATGAAAGTATTAGAACTCCTTCAATCAGGATAGATTCAGTCATTGAAGGATTTATCAGTCATGTTGATGTTGTCAATGTGGGAATTGAGGCAATTATTGAGAGATCTGTCAAGGAAGGAATAAGTACAATCATTGAAGGAGTGCATATTGTTCCGGGATTCATCAGAAAAGATTTGATTGACAATAACAACATCATAATTTTCACATTAACTGTTGATGATGAGGAATCTCACAAGCAGAGATTCTATTCAAGATGCCGTCAGCCATGGGTAAAAAGGTCTCTTGAAAGGTATATGGAAAATTTCGATACAATCAGGAAAACCCAAAGGTTCATGGTTGAACAGGCAAAAATTCATGATTCTCGTATAATTAACAATGTGGATATTAATGAAACCATAGACATTATGGTCAGTGATATTCTTGAACAATTCGGAGGTACTGAGAATGTTGAACAAGAAAGTTAAGGAAATTATGACCAAGGATGTGATTACAACCTCTCCTGACATTGATGTTGTATATGCATTCGAAAAGTTGATGGAGCATAAGATTAGTTCACTTCCTGTTGTTGATGGTGATGAACTGATTGGTATCATCACTGCAACTGACGTTGGTCATAATTTGATTTTGGATAAATATGAACTGGGAACAAGCGTTGAGGAAATAATGATTAAATCCGTTAGTACTGTCTCTCCCGAAGACAGTATTGAAGATGCTATCAAACTCATGAAGGAAGGAGCTTCTTCAGGTATATTGAATCAACTCCCAGTCGTAGAAGATGGAAAATTAATAGGTATTATTTCTGATGGAGATATTATACAACAATTATTCTAATTTTACCTATTTTTATTTTCTATTTTTATCTTTTAACAGTTTTTAGCCATTTACTATAATTTTATTTTTTTCTAGAAATTGATTTATTTGCATTTCCAGTAATTATTTTCTTTTCTAATAAGTCGTTTTTTACCAACATTTATATAAGATTAAAGTCATATATTATTAGTGGCTAGACTGGAGGGTTAGGGGTCCTCTGTAAGCACACACCCCCTTTGGTGCGGTCGAAGTTCAAAAGGCGGCTTTTTAAGGAAGTATGAGCCTAGGAAAACAACATAGAAACCTCGTCCTACAGGATTGGTGGTGGTGAGATTTTTACTGGAGGGTAAAAATTAGTCATCTTAAGTATAGGAACGGGTCAGGCCCGGAAGGGAGCAGCTTTACTATTAACATTCAATGCTTGTAGAATCCCGGGGTGGAGTTGGCTTTTTTAGATCACTTGTATTTTTGAGATTAGTCCACTTTTGAACATGCCATTGATGAAAATAATTAAGTTTATAAATAAGTTCTAACAATATAATTTATTATACTGTTTTTTTATATGTCGGGATGGCCCAGCCTGGTACGGCGTCGGACTGCTAATCCGATGGTCATATGACCTCCGGGGTTCAAATCCCCGTCCCGGCGTTTTTAATTATCTATTTCTTGATGATGGTCGTATGTTAAACCTATTGGGCATGCATGCACCATTACATACTTTATTTCTGGAATCTCTTTTAAAATTTTATTTTGAACAATGTGCACATAGTTATGAGAGTCATACAATGTCATATCTCCATCTAGCTGGATATGTAAAGAGACAGTTGCATATGACCCCAGATAATCAACCTTGATGTCATGTGCATTTTCAACACCAGGAATGCTTTCTGCCACTTCCTTGATTCTTAAAATGAACTCTTCAGAAGGAACTTTTCCCATGATGTTGTCGATATTTTCCTTTCCGATGTCATAAGCGGTTTTAAAGATTAAAAAACTGATTACCATAGCGATGATTGGATCCAATATTGGATAACCTACGTTTGAAACAATAACACCTACCAATATTGCAATTGATGAGAAAATGTCTGTTCTTTGATGTTTTCCATCTGCAACGATTGCCGAACTTTTGATTTGCTTGCCGATATCAATTATATAACTGCTCACTGATAAATTTATGATTATTCCAAAAACGGCCATGATTGCTACTGGAGTTTCCGGAATGGTTATTAATGAAGGATTCAATATTCTCTCAACTGATCCTTGTAAAATCTCCCATCCGACCAATGCCAGAAAAACAACTATTAACAGTCCGCTTATGGCTTCGGCACGTCCATGTCCTTTTGGGTGTTCCATGTCGGCGGGTTTTTGGCCAATGTAAAATCCGATATATGCAATGATTGATGTGATAATGTCAGATAATGTATGTGCTCCTTCAGAAACCAGTGCATAACTTCCGCACATCAATCCAATGCTGACATTTAGCACTGTTAAAAAGCAGTTTGCACCTATTGCCACTATTGCTGCTTTTTTCCCACCTTTTTGACGAAACTCATCCATTGACTACACGCTCTTCTAAAATATCCATTGCCCTTTTAATGTTGTCGTATGAATTTGCATATGACATGCGCACATGACCTTCTCCATTTGAGCCGAATGCTGCTCCCGGAACGGTGATGACTCCTGCTTTTGCCGCTTTAGTCACAAAATCCTTATCTTCAATTTTTGGGAATACGTAAAATGCTCCTTCTGCATTGACTGTTTCATATCCCATTTCATTCAGTCTGGAAACGATTAAATCTCTTCTGTTTTTAAATTCACTGACCATCTTTTCCACTTCATCCTGAGGACCTGTCAATGCTTCATAGGCTCCTCTTTGTGAGGTGGTGCTTGCACATGCTATGTTGTATTGATGTACCTTAAGCAATTCTTCAGTATAATCTTCATTGGCGGTCAGATAACCTATTCTAAGTCCTGTCATTGCATATGTTTTTGAAAATCCGTTTAATGTAATCACATTGTCGCTGTATTTTGCTGGGGAGTAATGTTTCTTGTCATAGATTATCTTTTCATAAATCTCATCGGAAATAATCAAAAAATCATTATCCATTGATAAGTCTGCAATCGCTTTGATGTCCTCTTTTTCCATTACTGCTCCTGTTGGGTTTGAAGGAGAATTCAGGATTATTGCTTTTGTATCTTTTGAAATTTTTTCTGCAACATCGTCTGATTTCAGCTTGAATTCGTTTTCCATAGTGCAGTCAACGGGAACTATTGTTCCTCCGGCAATGTTTATGCAGGCTTCATATGAAAGGAAACTTGGATTTGGAAGGATTACTTCATCACCTTTTTCTACAAAAGCCTGAGCACAAATGAACAATGCTTCACTTGCACCTGCTGTAACGAGAATGTTTTCAGGATCTGTATTGATTCCATTTTCTGTTTTGAATTTTTTAACTATTTCTTCCCTTAACTCAATGATTCCTTTATTTGAAGTGTAATGAGTGTCATTTTCATCAATTGACTTCTTCATTGCATCTTTAATGTTTTGCGGGACATCAAAGTCCGGTTCGCCAATCCCGAGGTTTATTGCATCGGGATTTGTCACTTCAAACATTTTTCTAATTTGTGACAGTTCGATTGTCTTTGTTCTACTTGCAGGATTTATCATAAATTTACCTCACTATTATATATTATATATTTATTATAGTAAAAATTATTTTTTCTAGTAATTATTTTTCACATGACCCGCAGTTGTAGCATGCTGATGTTTCGCACCATGGGGTCTGCTTCAAACTTTTCAGTCGCCTGTTTTCAGTTTTCAAAAACCTTTCGCTTATGCCAACGTCAATGTTGCTCCATGGCAGTTCATCATCAATGCCATAGTCTGGAGTTAACTGCTTCCATTCCTTCATGGTAGGTTTTTTATCCAATGATTTTTCAATAAGTTCACCAACATCGCTATTTCCGCATGACAGTATATATTGGATTAACCCTTTTTTAGGACTTTCGCATTTTATGTCATATTTTTTCATTTCCTTTTTGATATATCTTGTCTTCTTTTTGATGTCCTTGAAATCATAAGTCTCCCATTGAAGTGGAGTGTGGGGTTTTGGAATTACAGGGTTGATACTGAATTTCACATTTTTTATGCTTGTGTGCATGCCGGCTATTCTTTTCATGTACACCACAAGATTTCCAATATCTTCAAAGCTTTCGCCAGGAATGCCTATCAGGAAATACAGTTTGATTTTGAAGTCCAGCTCTACTGCATTTCGGATTACCTCAAAAATTTTTTCATCCGGAATCTCCTTGTTGATTACTCTCCTAAGCCTTTCGATGGATTCCGGTGCAAGGGTTATAGTTTTAAGCCCGCTGTTTTTCAGGGTTTCCAGAGTTTGTTTTGTTATGGATTCGATTCTAAGTGACGGTGTTGAAATTTGAAATCCTTCATTTTCAAGGCCTTCGATGAGATTTGAAAGTTCGCTGTAATCGGAAACGGCAGCACCTATCAGGGTAATCTTGTTCAAACCGGTGTTTTTCCTGTTTTCAATGGCAATGTCGATTAATTTCTCATAACTGGTTTCCCTTACCGGACGGTAAAGGTAGCTGGCCATGCAGAATCTGCATCCTCTTGTGCATCCCCTTGAAACATTCAGCATTATGGTGTTGTTGAAGATGGTCTGGTAATCCTCATCATCGCTTTGGCTGATTACCGGTTCGGTAATGTGGAATGCATTGTCCATGTCCTCAATAAGGTCTATTTTTGCATTGTTTTCAAATTCAGGAATGTACAACCCTGGAATGTCCAGATAATATTTCAAATCTCTATTTCCGCTTTCCAGATATCTGTCCATCAGGATCTCAATTGTCTGTTCCCCTTCGCCGATTACAAAGATGTCGATGTAGTCTGATAATGGCATTGGATTTGCGGTTGCACATGGTCCTCCTGCAATTATCAATGGGTCATCTTTGCTGCGGTCCTCTCTTTTGAGGGGAATCTCTGCCAGCCTCAGCATTTCCAATACATTGAAATAGTCCTCTTCAAATTGTATCGTGAAGCTTATTATGTCAAAATGCCTGCTGGGAGTGTTTGATTCTATGGACCTGACATAAGGATAGATTATCCTCTCGCACCAACAGTCCTTCCTTTCATTGATTTGATTATATAATATGTTGTAGCCTAAAGATGACATTGCTGTTCGGTAAATGTTCGGATAAGCCAGTCCGAAGCGGATGTCAACCTGTTTGTGATTTTTTATAAAGGTATTTTTTTCATATATCATATAATCAACAGCATTTGATTTTCATCATTTTTCGTTTTTCCAGTTAATTCACTTCATTTTATTAAAAAATATATTGCATCGGCTCAATTTTATAAATTCATACAATATTTTCTTTAATTCTTTCATAACTTGTGGAAATATGAGTAAATTCCTTTTAAAACTACAAATTATTAAAATTTTTATTTTTCATCGTTGTTAAAAAATTTTAATTTGAATTCCAGTTATTTAAGCTTATTATAGCTTATTTCAATATAAATTGTCTTTTATATCTATTTTATATATGATTTTAACCTTTTTTTATTAATTTGTTTGATTTTAATGGGTTTTTTAATTTTTAAAGTTGTAAAAACATTTATATAAGATTAAAATATATATCTTATACCACTCATTATGAAATACTATATTTTAGTATAATCATATTTTACTATAAAATTTTCGTAATGAGAACCAAGAGGTGGAAAAATTTCGATAAAAAACAAGGCATTCATAATATCAATCGTGCTAATGTTCTTTGTTGTTGCAGGGGCCGTAAGCGCTGTTGATATTGGCAATGTTTCAGATACAGAAGATTCAAATTTAACTAATGATAATGTGAATGCATTATCTCAAGAAAATTTAGAAGTTTCTAGCGAGGTTTCTATCTCAGAAACTAATATAGTTAATTCTCATGATGATAATTTGGAAGATTATCCTGAAGACGATGTTTTAACAAGCATGGAGTCTTATTATGAGGATAATATGGGACAAAAATTAAGTCCTGTAAATGAGTCTAGCGAAATTGTAGTGTCTTCAAGTGAAGATTCAATTTTAGGCAGTTCTGCTGATGATGTCTTGTCTGCAGGAACTACCTCAACCAAGCTTTCCGTGTCAAATACCCATCACGGCAAGTCAGCTACCTATTTCCAAGTGACTTTGCAGGATAAAAACGGTAAGGCTTTGACTAACCAGAAAGTTTCCTTGAAAGTAAACGGCAAAACTTACACTGCATCTACCAACAAAAACGGTATTGCAAACATCAAGGCTGCCTCTTTGGCGGTTGGTACCTATTCATTAACAATTAAATATGCCGGTACCTCAAGTTATGCCTCATCTTCACTTTCTAAAAAAGTTAAAGTTTTATCTTCAGTAAGTGGAAAGGATTTGACAAGGGTTTATGGCGATACAAATTATTATAAGGCCACATTTTGGAAAGACAACTCCCCATTGTCAAATACCAAAGTAACATTTACAATCGGTGGAACAAAATACACATTCACCACCGATAAAAACGGTGTTGCCACTGCTAAAGTGGATCTTAAAGCTGGAAAATATGTTGTAACTGCAACAAATCCTTATTCTGGTGAAAAAATTTCCAACAATATTGTTGTTAAAAAATATTCCACCAGCCTAAAAGGTAATGAGAAAACATATATTCTTCCTTACAACTACTACACATATTATGTAAAATTAACAGCTTCCAATGGAAGCCCTCTTAAGGATTGTAAAGTGGTCTTTTCATATGCAGGCAAAAACGTGACTGCAAAGACAGATGCAAAGGGGAAAGCGAAAACAGTTATTCCTCTTCTTGCAGAAGGCACTTATAAAATCACCTACAAATATGCTGGAGACAATGACTATGCTGGCTGTTCAGCATCAGGAACAATATATATCAAAAGCGCATCCACTAAATTGACAGCATCCGATTTGAAAATGAATTATAACAGCGGTTCCAAATTCAGCGTAACAGCTAAGGACAGTTCCGGAAAAGCTTTAAAGAATAAGGAAATTCGTTTCATATTGGATGGTAAAACTTACACTGCCAAAACCGACTCAAAAGGTGTGGCCAAGTTATCTGTCGGCGCTCTCAATCCAGGAAAACACCAAATCAAGTACATGTATTCTAAACTTAGTTTGGCTGACTACAATTATGGATACAAAAACATAATTGTCAATAAGGTATCCGCTAAGATTAGTGCTAAAAATCTGGTAATGAAGTATAAAGATGGATCAGTCTATAAGGCTACAGTTAAGGATAGCTCAGGAAAGGCCCTTAAGAATATTGTGGTTAAATTTACTATAAACGGCAAGACCTACAGTAAAAAAACCAATTCTTTGGGTGTCGCTCAAATGAAGATTGATTTGCCAGTAGGTTATTATAAAATCAAATCAGTTATTTCTGATTCATTTTATCAATCATCCACTGTATCCAAACATGTTTTGGTAAACGGCACTAAATTCAGCGCAAGCGACTTGTATGCTTCATCAAAAGATAAAGTAACCTATTCAGTCAAATTGATTGACGGTAAAAGCAAGCCTGTTAAAGGAGCTTCCATCAAATTCACTGTCAATGGAAAAACTTACACTAAAAAGACAAGTTCAAGTGGTATTGCTAAAATCAATGTAGGTAAATTGTCTGTAGGCAATTATAAGGTAAGCTATGCTTGTGGCTCAACCAAAGGGTCATCCAAGATTCATGTTGTTGATAAAGTGTCTTTAAAGCAAATTATCTCAGCATCAAAGAGCGTTAAAAATTACATTGAAAAGCATAAGAAGTTACCGTCAACCGTAAAGGTTGGAAGTCTTAAGATTTCTGCTGCTGAATATTTATATTTAGCTTCTAAAGCTATTGTGAATTTAGATTCAAATAAAAAATCAGACATTGCATTTAAAAACATTAAAAATCCGACTAAACCAGGCAGCGCATCATATAAAGGTAATCTAAAAGATTATAATTCAGTTGCTAAAAGTTTAATAAAAACTGCAGATTCCAAAGGCAAAATGCCAAACTCTGTTGGTTCTGCTGTAGGTAATATTGGATATAAAGGCGTAGTTTATGCATTTGCTCGTGTAGTGGCATATTATGGTGACAATGACATAATGCCAAATTATGTAACTGTCAAATCATTAAGTGGCAGTTCCAGTTCAACCAGTAAACTAAACTCTAAGAATACAATATCTAATTTAGCATCATACTTGGCGGCTTCAAAGAATTGTCAAGTAAACAATACTAAAATCAAGCAGTTAGTTGCTAAGTTGACCAAAGGAATGACTACCGATACACAAAAGGCTACAGCAATCTTCAATTACGTGCGTGATACAATATCATACAGCTTTTATTATGATACCAAATACGGTGCTGTTGGAACTTTAAATGCTAAAAAAGGAAACTGTGTGGATCATTCTCACTTGCTGGTAGCTATGTATAGAACAGCAGGCCTTGCAGCTAGATATGTACACGGTACCTGTACTTTCACTAGTGGAACATACGGTCATGTATGGACTCAGGTATTGATAGGCGATACCTGGACTGTTAGTGATGCGACAAGTACTAGAAACTCGTTTGGAAACGTAGTAAATTGGAATGCGAATTCTTATACCCTTAAAGGTTATTATTCAGCTATATCATTCTAATTTTCTATTTTATTTTTTTTCTCTTTTTTTCTCTTCTTTTTAAATAGCTAATAATTTATAATAGTTTTCATAAAAATTTAATTAGAAAACTAATTAGGACATTATTATGAATTCAAGAAGATATAATAAAGTGGCTGTCGGCGGAACTTTTGATAAATTTCATGATGGTCATAAAAAATTATTATCAACCGCTTTTGAAATTGCCAATTCTGTTGAAATTGGAGTAACTTCAGATGCTTTTGGTGGTTTGAAAGGCGACATTGATTCATGTGAAGAGAGAATGGCTAATCTTAAATCATTCTTTAAGGACAAATCTAATTTTATCATTGTTCCGTTAGATGACCCTTATGGGACTACCATTTATGATGCTAGTTTCGATGCTATTGTTGTAAGCGAGGAAACTGAGCCTACAGCAGTTAAAATTAATGAGATTAGAATTTCTAAAGGTATGGAACCTATTGATATTGTCGTAGTTAGTTTTGTTTTGGCATATGATGGCATTCCTATATCCTCTACTAGGATTAGGCGTGGTGAAATCAATAAAAATGGTGAAATAATTTATTAATGAAAAACTAATCGACATGTTTATATGTTCATTTCGACAAATAGGATAATATAACATATTTGTTATTTCTTTAATAAATTAAAAATATTTTTTTGAGGTGGTTATATGGCAGTAATAATTGATGGAGATAAATGTGGGCACATCCAAGATTGCCCAGTACAAGGTTTATGCATTAAGCTTTGTGAACAAGGAGCAATTATCGAAGAAGACGGTGATGTTAAAATAGTTCCTGAAAACTGTGATGATTGTGATCTTTGTATCCAGAATTGTCCTAATCAAGCTATTTCCAAAGCGTGAGGGATGATTATGTTTAATGTTGAAAGAAATGGAAATGAATCACGTAAATTGGTTTATAAGGATGATAACTGTGTAGGATGTGGTATCTGTACTGATGTATGTCCTACTTCTTCATTAAGATTAGGTCCTACCGTACCAATAGCACGTGGCTTAATCGAAATGGATTTAGTTTCATGTAATGCGGACTCATGCGTTTTATGCGGATTATGTTCTGTAGCTTGTCCATTTGATGCTTTATCATTATCTATTGATGGTGAAGACATTAAAAAGATGGGTAACTATCCTGTTTGGGAAACAGAATGTGTAGTAAATGAAGAAGAATGTATTTACTGTGGTAGATGTAATAAAGTCTGTCCTCGTGATGCAATCGTCTTTGATAGAACTCTTCCTGAGAGAAAAGAATTGCTAAGAGGAGAAATTTCAATCGATAAGGATGAGTGTATCTACTGTTCATTCTGTGCAGATTTATGTCCTGCAGAAGCTATTACAGTGAACAATGTTCCTACTTCAAGTGTTGATATGCTTAATAATTCCATTGAAGTGGATCTTGACAAATGTGTGTTTTGTGGTGTATGTAAGAGAGTTTGCCCTCAAAATGCAATCAAAGAAGTCTGTTCAACCTGTATGCTACAGGATGAAATTAATGTTCCTGAAATTGTTGGAACCACATTCATTTCAAAAGGTTCATGTGTAACCTGTAACTGGTGTTCAGAAATCTGTCCTGTTGATGCAATTACTATTGTTAAACCGTTTGAAGGTACTTTAGAAGTTGTTGAAAACGAAGCGGATGAAAAGATTTGTAAAGGTGAGTCTTGCCACGCATGTCAAGATGTATGCCCATGTAATGCGGTTGAAATCATTGACGGAAAAGCAGTTACCAATTTAGATTTCTGTAATTTATGTGGAGCTTGTATAAGTGCATGTCCACAGCACATCAGAATATTAAACAGAACTTCCATGAAATTGAACAACATTAATTCCGAATCATGGGATGAAATCTTAAACTCAATTTTAGGTGGAAAATAGAGAAATAATCTCTATTTTCAAATTTTATTTATTAGATTATCTCGTTCTAATTTTAACAATTTGTCTATATTGCTTTGGGTTTGTTGAGTTATGTTTGATAAATAACTTCCAACAAAGAGCACTATTACAACCAATCCGCCAATAATAAGGATCAGTTCAGCACTTCCCTGTCCTTTGTTATCTATCTTTTTAAACATGTGTCCTGTTATCAAGGATTGTGTTTCGGACGTCCATGATATCGTCCTTTGCTTTTAAGCTGGTGTCACTAGTTTCCATATAGGTTCTGTAAATTGTTAGGGCAAGTAAGGCAATTACTATTACTCCTCCAAAAAGGAGAATATATTCGGCCGCTCCTTGTCCTGAATTTTCGTCGATTAATAGTTTCATTTTTCTCATAGTTTCACCAATTTAATATTGGCTTTTTTACTATATTAATATTACTATTTTGTAAAAAAGTATTACTGCATTTTATTTTTTCTCGATTTTTTGCGTGTTTTTTCCATTAGATTTATTAATAATGTTGTAAATATTCTATATTAGTTAAAATAATAGGGTGATTAATAATTAATAAGGGTGAAATCATGGGGAATACAATAAAATTAGTTTCAGGTTTTATTTTATTTGTAATTGGTATTCTCATAGCATATGAGACAATGGTATATAACTTGATAAGTGTCTTGTTATTGGTAGGTCTTATTATTTCTATCGTTGGAATAATTCTCATTGTCAGCTATTTCGTTGAATATAATGCTGATAGAACTACTAATATGATCAAAGACTTTTTAAGCTCAGATGAACATAATGGACCTTCATTAAGCAGATTTGAAAGAAAACCGGAAAATGCAGGTCCTTCTTTAAGGCCTCAAAGAGATTTTAATGAATATGATGACGAAGGTTATCATGATCTTGTTTTAGACGACTATGAAGGGCTGGATACAAGCCAATTTTTACGTGATGATTATGAGGACAATCCAAAAGCAGTATTGAATGTTGTCCCTCAAGAAGAGGCAGATGTTAATTTTGACAGACAATTAAATTTCACTCCTCGTTATGATAAACCGTTAAAAGTTACAAGAGCCCCTAAAAGACGTAGTGATGATTACTTTAGTGAAGAAATTCCACCATTTGTTGTGGAAAACGACAAGTCAAATGACATAATTCGTGTTTTGGCAGAAGAGCCTCCTGTTGTTGAAGAGCCTCCTGTTGAGGTCAAACCTCCTGTCGTTGCTGAAGTTTCAGAACCAAGGGACATCAAAATCGACATTAACAACCCTGAAAGCTTGCCTATCCCTAAGCTGCTTAAAAGTTATGTCATTTCCGATACTGGTCTTGTAACTTCACAGGAAGCTTTCGAACAATTGGCAGTCAATGTAAATAAGGAGATAATGTTGGAAATCCCTTCATTGAATGATTTGTCAGACAGGTTCCTGTCACATGTTCCAACAATCTATTCCAGGGTTATCATCGATGAATTTGATTTGTCAGACATGTCCTACATGTTTTTAGTCTCATCCTTAATCAAACAGGGCGTTCACATAAAAACAGTGCCTAAAGTTCACACAGTCAATCTGATTACTGACGATTCACATGCAATGATTATTTCAGAAGGTCAAAACGACTTTGAATATGGTGCAATATATGATGACAGAAACTCCATTTCAAATATCAGGGCCGATTTTGAAAAGACATGGAACATTGCATCTAATTTGGATGAAAGCGTTATCATTTCAGCAATGGGAGGAACCGCATAATGGAAATAAGATGGTTAGGTCACTCTGCATTTGAAATAATAAGTGATGATAATGTTAAAATTCTAATCGATCCGTTCATAAGCAACAATCCGACTTGCCAAGTTCCTGTAGAGGAACTGAACCCTGATATCATATTGCTCACTCATGGTCACTCAGACCACTTTGGCGATGCATTAGAAATATCAAACAACACTAATGCTCCAATAGCTTGCATACATGAAATTTCACTCTTTTTAGCTAAACAGGGTATCAGAAACATTAGTGTAAACATTGGCGGATCATTTATCTATAGAAACGTTAAGTTTACAATGCTTGATGCAAAGCATTCATCAGACATTGACATTGTAGAGGAGACAGTTCCTGGTGGCAGCGCTGCCAGTTTTCTTATAACTTTCGAAGACGGAACCAAAGTCTTCCATGCTGGAGACACCGGGCTATTCGGGGATATGAAAGATATTATCGGTGATATCTACAAACCTGATGTGGTGTTGGTTCCAATTGGTGACAAGTTTACAATGGGTCCATTTGAAGCGGCTCTAGCTACCATGTGGTTAAATCCAAAAGTTGTTATTCCAATGCACTACAATACTTTCCCGCCTATTGAACAGGACCCTGCAATTTTTGCTAATTTTGTAAGTCAGTTCAACCCTAACATTGATGTTGTCGTTATGAACCCTGATGAATATTTTGAGTTTAATCCTGAAGATTATCAGGATTAATCATTTTCATATTTTTTCTCATATTTTTTTCTTTGATGGTACTCTTCATCGATGTCGCATTTTCCGGATGGAAGCACCCTTATGATGTCATCAAGGCTTAGCAGGTCATCTTCATTTATTTTTCCGATGATTTTTTTGGCGATTGCTTCTTTTTTTGTAAATCCTGGTTTTAAAACGACGTAGTTTTCACAGTGTGCTTCTAAAGCTTCAATTGGGCCTGCCATTATGCGTTTTCCTTCGTAATCAACAATTCCAACTGCCAGCTTGACTCTTGCACCTCTGATGTAATTTCTATGGCCTCTTATTACAAATGATCCTTTTGCCAAAAACTCTCCCGCTTCAGGGGTTTTTGAAACCTGGTCCGGATGCACCCAAAACACGTCCTGAGATGTCAATCCTTTTGACCAAGCAGATGAAAATGATGCCGCAAACTCTCCGGATTCTTTAAGGAGGGTGTCATTTAATTCATTGCCGTTTAATTTTATTGCTGTTGATGACGCACCATGTATATCTGCATGCAGGTAAATGTCATTTGGCTCCAAATATTTTTTGACAACACTTTCATTTGTATTTGCGTCACGTCCTCCGACTACCAGAACTCCTTCGGAGCTGATGAACCATCGAAGCTTCTCATACCATTTGAGATTTTTCTTGACTCTCTTTTTAGGTGTGAGAATGTTTTCCATGGCCACGTCCTTTTTGGCCTTGATTTTTTCAAGCTGCTTTTTGGTGTTTTCAATAGCAACCAGGGCACCTTTTGACTTACGTTTTGCCTTTTTGGCCTTTTCGTAGTATACTTCGGCATTTTCAGGTATTGTGAGCTTTGGGTCTATTGTTATTTTGGTATTGTCAATGTCTAAGGTGAGAACTCCCAGCTTGTCGATTGAGTCATATATTTGCGCTTCAGCCATTCCGTCAGCCTTTGCTTTTTTGAGTGTTTTTCCAATTTCTTTAAAAGAATAGTCCTTACTCCTTGCTGAGTTTACAACATTAATGATGTTTTCAATGGAAGGGTAATTAGAATAAATAACCTCTCCCTTATGTTGGCTTTCTTCGATGGTAGTCATAAAATTATCAAGGGTTTCTTGTTGTAAATTCAATCTTTTTTCGAACTTGTTTACCTTTTTGTTCCAGGCTGCTTCCTTGACGTCTATGATGGTGGTGTTAACCTTTTTGGAGTAAAACTCATCACATGCCTCATTGAATGTTTCATAGTATGTTTTTTCAAAACCATCATATTTGACAAGATCCAGTGCAACGACATCTTCCTTGGATTCGTTTTTTACAATTTGGGGCTTGATTGAATCGTTTTTCAGATTATCGAACAGGTCTTTAAAGCCGTCGAACAATCCGTTAATCTGCTCATCTGTCAAATCTTCGTTTTGAGTATTCTTGTCGATTTCAATTGTTTCATTTGCCCTTTTGATAATCTCCTCTGCATATAAACTTCCAAAACCGTTTCTTGCAAGGGTTCTTACGACATCGCTGTCCTCTTCAAAGATTTCCTTAAACTCTTCCTTATCTGCAGAAATAGGATTGATTCCTCTCTCTTCCGGGAACTTGTATTCCCTTTTGGAACTTATGTCCCTGTCGCTCATTTGCTTTCTTTTGAGAGGTGCTATGATGTTGTTTTCTTCATCCAAAAGGATGATATTTCCCTTATCGAATAATTCAACAATGATTGTGTAATATTGGTCTTTCTTGACCTTGATTTCAACTACACGGTCGAAATTGTGCTGCTTTATGCTTTCGACATGGGCTCCCTTAATTTTTTTTCTCAAAAGCATGGGAAATGACGGTGGGGTTGTCGGGTTTTCAAGAGGATATTGGCTTGTATGTATTCTGGAGCCGCATTGCATTACCAAATCCACTCTGCCGGTTCCAGCAACATGGAATCTGATTATAACTATATCTTTGGTTGGCTGGAATGATTTGTCTACTCTTGCACCGCTTAATAAATTATTCAATTCGTTACTTATTGTATAAATGTCTACATTAGACATTGATTTCATTATAAAACACCTTTTGTTAATCAATACTTTAATATATTATAATCACTAAAATTATATTAATCTATTTAATTTATGGAGGATATCAATGGACACAACTATTAAAGTTACAAGTATTCATATTATTTTTGCTCTTATTGCAGCTTTAATTTCAACAGCCTTGACATTAGGTTGGTTCGGATTTAAAAATGAGATTTTTGCAGGCTTTATTGCATTAATCATTTTATATTTTGTCGGCCAATTCTGTCAAAGGATGGCTGGTGAGGAAATTTCCGGATTTTCCCAATGGTTATGGGATGGAATTTCACCATTCTTCTTTACATGGGTTATTTCATACACATTATTCGTAATGTACCTATAATCCTCCAAAGAAGATCCACACGAATACTATAAATAATGCTGTAATCAGTAAAACTGGAGCTATAATTTTACTTACGGCCACAACTGAACTGATTGTTGATATTAGTTCAGTTGAATTCTTTGGTCCGAATGTTTTCAAGTTCTTGATTTTTTCAGTTCCAGTTCCAACTTCTACTTTTTCTAAATCTTCAATCGCTTCAACGATACTTAATCTCACATATTCTATAATTTCAGGTCTTTTTGCAATTCCAATAGGATTGTATCCTCTGGAAAGTGTATTCACGGTATGTGTATCTGTTGTCATCACTTCAATTTCATCTATTTCCAAGTCTTGAACTGCATCTATGATTTCCTGTCTGAATCCGATTTCCATATTGTTTGAATCAAACAGGACATAAGCTGTTCTTTGACCGGAGACTTCAACAATCATTGTTTTGATTCCGCTTTCACCGAGTCCTTCCTGTTTGCCCAGAGTTGGCATTGAGTTTTCATAGCATCCCACTTTAACTGTTGATTTTTCAGGGTCTGCTTCTATCTTGTCGATAACTTCAATGAGATGGAACACTTCCGCATTTCCAGGCAGCACTTCACCACTTTCAGGCTCAAATGAATTGTGGCAGTCAACAATGATGGAATCCTCAACATTGCATTTGCTTCTGCTTTGGGCCATCATGGTAAGTCCGACACCGAATTCAATGTCATCAACAGCTTCTGGAGCGAAAGTGGAAAGGATTACCATGCCGTCGTTGAAGAATTGAACACCAATATTTGCCTTATCTGCAGTATACCTTACGAATTTACTTGCGTATGGTGAATACTCGACTTTTGCTAATCCTTTTTTGACTGTACTTTCAATCTTGTCTATTTCAGATACTGCTATCGGATTGAAATCATGGGTTGACGGTCCGTGGGCAACCATTGTGAAATGGCTGAATTTGCCTGCAAGGATTGTCGGCATGTTTGATCCTCCCAAATCACCAAGAGGTCCTGGATGGACGGATGGGGAAATGAATAATGCCTTTATTCCATCTTCAGCCTTGAAACTGACGAATGTTACTGCAGTATCAATTGCTTCTCCCATTGTTTCGAACAGTCCTTCAAGGGAGTTTGATCCTTCGTTCATGTGTGCGATAAATAAACTTAACAGATCCAATACTCCTATTCCCAAATTTTTCTTGAATGGAGATGCAATGATGGTAATGAATGCATAAATGGCTAAAACAAAGATAATTGCTGCAACCAATGCCTTGATTGTAACCTGCAGGATAACAGGGCCCATGAAACTTGTATCGACAAATAAAAATGTGATTAGTGTATACATTGCCAAAATGAGTAGTGGTTGGATAAGTCCTGTTATGGCTGCAAGGGAAAATCTGACTTTTGAAGTGGCCCAGAATACGAGTGTGTTAAAACCGTAAATCAGCACACATCCGAATAGCATGGAATTCAGGAACAGGTCGATGTTGACGACCCATGAAAGTGCACATCCTAAAATCATGACAATGCCTAAAAAGGTTAGTGAAAGACCTGATAAAAACATTGAATGTTTGATTTTCAGGTTGATTCCGTGAAGGGCATCTATGACCTGTTGGTTAAGGACCGCACCCATTATTGAAGTGATTCCAAATACTACCACTCCATAAAATCCTCCATAAAGGAAGTCTTGTATAATCCCTGATGTTGGTATATAATCAATAAGATAAATACTGCTGCCTATCAAAAAACTTATTAAAAGAATTGCCATTACTGAAAATTTGGTTTTTGGCAGGGTTTTTATATATTTTGAAAGTCCTGCAACACTACTCATACTTGACATATTTGTTTACCCGACACTTTTTGTATAAAATGCTCATATAAAA
>NZ_CAMVPN010000050.1 GCF_947169325.1 uncultured Methanobrevibacter sp.
CGGAGAAATCGTCGTCGAATCCCATGAAGTGGGTTCCCATACCAAGGATGCTATACCGCAGATTATTGATAAGAATCTTCTCTGCTTCAATTCCTTCGGACCGACTGTAACTTCAGTATTTCCCAACTTATGCATTGTAGCCTCGATTTGTGTTTCAGGCTTACTTAATGCAATAAGCAAAGTAAATCCAAGTAACACCGCAAAAAGGAACAGATTGAATGGTGTGATGTACAATACTATGTCTCCAAGTGGAATTGTTCCTAGTACATTTCCTCCAAGTGTAACGAAATCCATACTCATCACCTACTCCTTATCAATGTCCTCTCTCATAAGCAGTCCAATAAGACCGACTTTTGAAGCTACTTTTAATAGTAATCCACATGCTGCCAAGAATAAACTTAATAACCAATATTGAGGTGCTACAAAGAATAGGAGGAAACCTATAATCCATAAACACCATGATATTCCGGAAACTCCTGCGATGCCATCCAACATTAACACCGGAAGTCCCCTTGCCTTTTTAGATAATGCATACAATACTATTCCACCACCTGCTACTGCACCACCTGTAAATCCTGTCAGGAAAATTCCATATCCGATTAACACTAACGCAATGAAATTTGGAGCAGTATTTAAAATTTCCATATTCAATGCAAAAGGTTGTGGGAACAGTGACGAAGACTTGGAAAGATTTCTTCTTGGGTCTTGTTCTATAATACGCATTTCTCTTGTAATCAATATTTCAGAAATTGCCAATGTTTCTGCAAGCTCCACTACCAAACCAGGTAAAATCAATGCTTCTGCAAGGTCAGTTCCAACAGCAGAAACTACAAATATCATGGCAAGTCCTACCAAATCAGTCAAGATAAGAATATGTATTTCCTCTCTTTTCAATGCAATTGCCATTGTTGCAATGAATCCTACGATTAAACCAGCATAGATTGCAGGCAAATACATACTAATAAAAGCTTGAGGAACATACTGTGCTAAAACAGACATCAATTATCCCTCCTTAACTGTTTGGATCTTGCTTTAACATCACTGGCTCTAACTTCATTTGCTATCCTTTCGGAGTCATTAATTGCCTTGTTAAGGTCTTTTTTGATTTCACTTTCATCGTTTTTTCTATTCATTGTGTAATTAATAGATAGCCATGAAGCAATGATGAACGCCATCATCAATATGCTGGATTCCAATATTGTATCGAAACCCCTTGTATAGTACAGTATCTCATCTATAAGTCCTCCAGGAGATGAATAAATTGATGTTCCAAAGTACGGAGATATAGACGATACCCACTGAGCCAACGGAGACATATATCCAGTAATCATTCCCAAACTGGCTGCATTTTCAGGGTATTGTGGGCTAATCTCACCTGGAGAAACTAAAACTTCTCCTCCCCTATCATAAGGCGCAATTGCCAGACCTGCATCAACCTGTTCCTGTGGAGCTGGTCTTGGATATAACTGGTCCGGATTTAAAGCCATCGGGACAATCAATCCTATGATTAAAAGCACTCCTAAACAAAAGGCAAACAGACGAGGAACGTTTTTTGGTTCTGCAAGTTTATTCCATAAATCTCCAATCCTCATACATCTGCCCCCATCTCTTCTAAACGAATGATCGCTCTGAATAAAATTAATGTAATGACAACTGTTGTTGCAAGCAATGTCAATAACGCCAAGACATGGTTATAACACAATAACACCAGACAAACACCTATTGATGCAACTTCTGTGTTGAATGTCCTAACAATCGGGTCATTTACTCCAGGACCCCAAGCGGTTGCAATACTTCCAACAATGGCCAGAAATATACCGAAATAGAAAAATAATGGTACACTAATCATGTATCTCACCACTTTCTAGCTTCTTTTTCCTGATTTCATTAATTTTTACAATAGCCAAAATAAACACTAAAGTGGACAATGGATCTGCTAAAGCCGCAAACATGGCCACATCCAAATATTTAAATAAAACAACAACCAATACGAATCCTGCATCGAGAATTGTAAACATGATAACCTTATCTAAAGGTTTTTTAAGAAATATGATACCGAATGCCCCAATTACCATCAAAGCTATTGCAACAATAGATACGAAAAACTCCATAATTCATCACTCCAACAGTATTTCGTCATCAAGCTTTTCCAAGGTATAGGCAATTGCATTCGCACTGATTGTAGAGCAGATAAAGAATGCTGCTGCAACTACAAGAGCAAATGGAGTATTGATTACCAAAGCTATAATAGCTGAAACTCCAAAACCAATAACATTTAAATACAATAACCTTTCAGCTTTGTTTCGAGTTATCAATGCTCTTAATGCAACAAATATGACTATAACTCCAATTATTTCAACATACATATTATCACTCTCAAGCATGCCTATTGAATTTATCCGCTATTTTGCCTAAAATGATTGAAGCTCTTTTATGGTCGATTCCCTGAACGGTTAAGATTGCAATGACCATTCCTACAATGAACATTTCCGGAGTAAAACCGATAAATGAACAGATAAAAATTATTATAGTAGCAGTTAAGCTTCCGACAGTTCCAGCATAACCTGGATCGGCACATAGTCTGTTTCCGATGAACACAAAAAATGCAGCGATTATTCCTCCAGGAATTCCTAAAAGCAAGTATCCAATAGAAGCTATTAAAGTACCGGCAGATGCATCAGGAGAACAAACAATGTTTCCTTGGAAGAATCCACCAGCAATATCTCCCCCTCTTTTTTCGACATTTTCACCAATTATCCTGGCTCCTCTAACACCAGGCTGTTCGGGAAGTCCGAAATATGTATCTACAATTACAAAATTCAACCAACAGAGAATTGCAGCAATTATAATTCCAATTACTTCATTCATCAAATATCCTCCCCCTTATCGCCATCTAGAGGTTTTGGAAATATGAAATCAAACAAATATTTCACAAATAATGCAGATAAAATTCCAATGACAACAGCCAATACAAGTCCATTATACATAAAAGTGTAATTCAACACTAAAAAAATAGAAAAAATACCAATAGCTATTATCGGAGTCGGATATATTGCACTAACATCAAAAGAATACCGATATGGTTTGCCAGGCAATAATGGGATTTTTAAAACAAGAGCAACAACAATTGAAACAATAATAGTAACAATGTAAGCTAATATAATATCAAACAGACCAATTGTTATGTTGCTTAGCCCAAAAATATTGCCATATGATGCAAAAAATATGGCATTATACATCAAATCAAACATATTATTAAGACTCCTCTTAAATAATAATTATATTATATAAAAATATATAAATGTTGTTACTTAAAAATAATTATTAATAGCTTATGATAATTAAAATTACTTAATGGTGGCTTAATGAAGAATAAAAATATTTTAATAACCGGTGGGCTTGGATTTATTGGTTCACATATTGCAGATGAGTTATTGGAAGACAATGAGCTCGTAATTCTTGATAACTTATCTACAGGTAACATTAACAACCTTAAAAACCCCCAACATGGCAATTTAAAAATCGTGAAGGAGGACATTCGCAATGCAGATTTGGATGACCTGACATCGGATATTGATTATATTTTTCACCTTGCAGCAATGGCAAGTGTTCCATTAAGTATCGACAAACCTGTTGAATGCAATGACATAAACCTAAATGCCACCGTTAGACTTTTAACATCCGCTGTTGAAAATGATGTTGAAAAAATCGTATTTTCCTCTTCATCTGCAGTTTACGGGTCAAATGAAAACATGCCTTTAAAGGAAACTGAACAGCCTATGCCGAAATCTCCATATGCCGCTTCAAAGGCAGGATGTGAATTATATTTAAAATCATTTTATGACAGTTATGGCCTGAATTATACTTCATTAAGGTATTTTAACGTTTTCGGACCTAAACAGGATAAAAATTCCCAGTACGCTGCGGCCATACCTAATTTCATAAGTGCACTTCTTGAAGGTAAAGAGCCTATTATCTATGGAGACGGCGAGCAGACAAGGGATTTTGTTTATGTTAAAGACATTGTCAACGCCAACATCAAAGCTGCACAATCTGATTTTAACGGAATCGTCAATGTGGCGTCCGGTGAAAAAATAAGCATCAACCAGCTATATGATATTGTAAAAACAACACTTGACATTGACGTTGAGCCAAAATACCTGCCTCCAAGACAGGGAGATATTAAACATTCCCTTGCAGATGTGGCGAATATGGAAAATATCAACTATAAAGTTGATTCATCAGATTTTGAAATTAAACTTCAGGAAACAATCAACTGGTTTAAAACAATATTATAGGAATTAAAAAATGGACAGAAGCACAACTGATTTTAATGTTCGCCTCAGGACAATAAAAATAAGAGAACTTGCAGCAGGCATAATCATTTCCGCAATAGTTGCGGGAATATTAATGGTATTTTTCCCTATACTTGATGAGAATGGTGATTTGTTTTTCATTACACTTCTCTTTTTGGTGCTGCTCTTTTTTGTCTGGGCTCTTAAAGGCACAACAGGTTTGGGAAGGAATTTTGAGAATATATTCTTGCCAAAAACAAGAAATGAAATCCTATACGTTTTTGCACTCAATATCATTTTTGCATTTATATTTACCTGTTTTATCGGATGGCTTGACCTGTTTATAGGATTTACTGACCCCAATTGGATTAGCATATTCGATATTGATTCAGTGGATATCAATGCAGGCGCTTTTCTTTTAAGTGCTGTTGGATCAATAGTATTTGCTCCTCTTCTTGAAGAACTGGTTTTCAGAGGAATCCTTTTTAACAGATTAAAAATAAGAACCGGTATTGTTCCGGCAATGATTATCTCATCATTTATCTTTGCTGTTGGCCATGATTTCGGCGGAATGACAAGTGCATTTTTATTCGGATTATGCATGTGCATACTATATTTAAAAACAGACAATATTCTGGTTCCGATGAGCGTGCACTGCATAAACAATATAACTGCAACAGTACTTGAAATAACCCCAATTGATGCGATTGCAGGGCAATTTCCATGGCTGATACTGACAACAATTATCGTGCTGATTGTAACACTGTTACTGATTAAATATATTATCGAAGAAACAGGTGCTTTGAAAAAGAGATTCAGTTAAAAATTAAAAAAGAATTTAGTGGAATCCGCATCCACTGCAGGTTTCACATTTTTCTTCTTCAATCGGATCATATTTTTTATCTTCCTGTAGAGTGGCAGATATGAAATATTGATCCAATTCATCTTTATTTTTAAGAACAGGAGATACACCTTTGAAATCACAGCGAATATCACCAGTTCCACCTATATCAACCAAAATTGGTTCGCCTAATTTAAACCTTTTGAAATAAGATTCAACCTCGTTAATTAAAGCTCCGGGAACTCTAAAATTAAAAGATAAAATGTTATTTTCTTTCATCTTTAAACCAACATATTTCTGGTCGATTTCATAATTCAGACCCAGCTGCTTTTTGAAAATTATGTTAGTACCAATTTCATTTGAAGTCATTTTATAATCTCCTAAATTTAATTAAATTAGAATTAATTATTCGTAGTATATAAAACTTTTCAATTTTTAACAGCAATACTTTCACAAAATGTAAAAAGCAATATATTATGTGACACAATATAATAACATGAACAAAAAATGGATTATTGCAGTTGCAATAGCTCTGGCGGCATTATTGGTACTGATTGTTGCATATTCCGGCAGTAATCCCCAAGAACTCGATAACTCCGGTGAAACACTATATTTTAACACATCTTCAGGGCATTGCAAATTAAGCTCATTTATAAATGACGTCAAAACCCGACCCTATTATGAGGGATACAATAATGATACCGTTAAATGGATGGAATCGCTAGGAGAAAAAGAGGTTTTCTCATCCGCAGACCAAATCGTCATTATGGACGGCCTTGATGCTCAAAAGATTCCCCAAGACCCCGGCATCACCGACGTATACATCTATGATATCTTTACCGGAAAAGTGATTGAAAATCATGAACTGACCAGTAAACCTCAAACAGTGTACTATGTGGATAATGTCACTTTCATCACACAGGAAATAATCGCAAACGGCCTTGCATGAATTTTTAGCTAAAAAATCAGCCCGACTGCGAAGATACTCTTATCACCATTACCAAAAAATCTCTTTTTAAATGAATAAAATTCAAGTGAAATATAAATTAAAAATTTTTTCAGTGAAGAATTTATAACGAATTATCACGATTTTTAATAAGGTTTATATAATTTTAAATTCAAAATTAGACTATGTTATAATATATATATTATAATAAAAAAATCAGTTTAAAATACAAGGTGTATGAAAATGAATGAATACAACAAAGATATTGGAAACAGAATTAGAGAATTGAGAGAACTATCAGACATTACTATTAAAGAAATTGCAGAACAATTGAACATTACACAAGAAACTTACATCCAATATGAAAACGCTGAAGTAGACATTCCGGCAAGCTTTTTGTACGAACTTGCACACATTTTTAAAGTTGATTTAGGATTATTATTAACTGGTGAAGAGTCCAGGATGAACATTTTTGATATAACCCGTGCAAACAAAGGCGTTTCAGTAGACAGAAGAAAAGAATATACACATGAAAACCTATGTTCCAACTTCATTCATAAAAAAGCTGAAACCTTCCTTGTAGTTGTGGACCCTGAAAAGAATCCCGTGCCTTCACTGAATTCACACCCCGGACAGGAATTTAACTATGTCCTGGAAGGTTCCTTAAAAATTTATATACACAATAATGAAATCATACTGAACGAAGGAGATTGCATATTCTTCGATTCAACACATGACCATGCGATGGTAGCGCTTAACGATAAACCGGCTAAATTTTTAGCAGTAATCATATAATCTTTATGGAGATAATTAAATGACATCACTTATAGGAGATTTTGTAGAAAGAGTTGATTTTAACTCATATGAAGATTTTTTCAATAATTTTAAACTAAAATACGAAGATGACTTTAACTTCGGATTTGATGTGGTTGACAGATATGCAGAAATCGATCCGGATAAAATAGCTTTAATCTGGACCAATGACCATGATGAACACTATACCTTCACATTCAAGGACATGAAAGAGTATTCAAACAGAGCCGCCAACTTATTCAAAAGTTTAGGAATTAAAAAAGGCGACTGTGTAATGCTTACCTTAAAAAACAGATATGAATGGTGGTTCTGTATGGTTGCACTGCATAAAATAGGTGCAATCGCAATTCCCGGAACCCACATGTTAAAACTTCACGATATCGACTTCAGATTAAAGGAAGCTAATGTTAAAATGGTCGTATCCATAGAAGAAGATTCACTTTTACCTGATTATGAAAAAGCTCAAGAGGAACTGGGCCTTGACATACCAAAATTAGTTATTAAAACTGAAAGAGAAGGATGGATTAACTTTAACGAAGCCATCAAAAAAGAAAGCCCTGAATTTGAAAGACCTACCGGTGAGGAAAAAACTTATGCAGAAGAGATATTCCTAATCTATTTCACATCCGGAACAAGCGGACTTCCTAAAATGGTTTCACACAAACATACCTATGCCTTAGGGCACATTCCAACTGCAAAATATTGGCATAATGTTGTGGAAGATGGAATACACCACAGTGCAGCGGATACCGGTTGGGGAAAAGCCGTATGGGGAAATATATACGGCCAGTGGATTTCCGGAACCGGAATATTCATTTATGACTATGACAGATTCAACGGAATAAAGCTGCTTGAAAAAGTAATCGAAAACAAAGTCAATACTTTCTGCGCTCCACCTACAGTTTACAGATTCCTGATAAAGGAAAACATTGCAGGTTATGACTTTTCAAACATGACTTATGTGACCACTGCAGGTGAACCTTTACCTCCGGAAGTTTCAAACAGATTCTATGATATTTCAGGCCTCAGAATCAAAGAAGGCTTCGGACAGACCGAAACCGTACTTTCAATAGGTACATTCATATGGCTTGATGCCAAAGTCGGTTCAATCGGTAAACCTTCACCGCTGTTTGATTTGCAGCTTCTCGATGAAAACCATGAGAAAGTTGAAATCGGGGACGAGGGAGAACTCTGCTTTAAATTGGAAGACGGACCAAATCCGGGATTATTCAAGGATTACGTAAACGATGAGGTAAAATACAAACAGCAAATCCACGACGGATATTACCACTGCGGTGACACCGCATGGAAGGATGAAGACGGCTACATACACTTCGTAGGAAGAAACGATGACATTATCAAATCTTCAGGTTACCGTATCGGCCCTTATGAAGTGGAAAGTGCAGTGCTTTCTCACGAAGCGGTAGCTAACTGTGCGATTACAGCATATCCCGATGAGGTAAGAGGCCAGATTGTAAAAGCGACAATTGTCCTTCAGCAGGGCTTTGAACCGTCAGAAGCACTTACCAAAGACATTCAAAATCATGTTAAAAATGTTACAGCTCCTTATAAATACCCTAGAATGGTGGAATACACAGATGAACTTCCTGAAACCATAAGCGGTAAGACAAGGAGAGTTGAAATCAGAGAAAATGATGCTAAAAAACTTAATTAGATGATATAAATGACAGAAGAGATATCTTATCCAGTTATTAATGAAGAACTTTGCAAAGGATGCATGAGATGTATAGTTGGATGTCCTCAAAATGCAATATTACTTTCACAAGACATGAACAACGCAGGATATCAGTTTGCAGTTTATAGTGGAAATGGCTGTACCGGCTGTAAAGATTGCTACTTTACCTGTCCGGAACCATTGGCACTGGAAGTGCATCAGTATAAAAAGATTGTAAATGACTCAGTTGCAAAAATGATTAAAGCCAAAGTGGCTAATAAAGGGGGAAGCTAAATGAGTAATCAGATGGTTAAAGGAAATACTGCAGTTGTCATTGGTGCAATGTATGCAGGATGCGACTGCTTCTTTGGATATCCAATTACTCCGGCAAGTGAAATCTTACATGAAGCATCAAAATACTTCCCGATGGTTGGAAGAAACTTTGTACAGGCTGAAAGTGAAGAGGCATCAATCAATATGGTATACGGTGCATCAGGTACCGGCCACAGAGTAATGACATCCTCATCAGGACCAGGTATTAGTTTAATGCAGGAAGGATTTACTTTTCTTGCAGGTGCTGAGTTGCCTGCAGTTATCGTAGACATCATGAGAGCAGGACCTGGACTTGGTAACATCGGACCTGAACAGGGAGATTACAATCAGGTCGTTAAAGGTGGAGGTCATGGAAACTATAAGAACATAGTTCTTGCCCCTAACAGCGTTCAGGAAATGTGTGATTTGACCATGAAGGCATTTGAGCTTGCTGACAAATGGAGAAATCCAGTTGTAGTTTTGGCTGACGGTACTTTAGGCCAGATGGCAGAGCCATTGGTGTTTCCGGAAAAAGCGATTGAACCTAAAGATGACAAGCCTTGGGCAGTGAAAGGAAATAAGGAAACCATGGAAAACCTAATCACTTCCATTTATAACGATTTCAATGAATTAGAAGACTTCAACTATAAGCTTCAGGAAAAGTATGCTAAAATCGATGCTGAAGAAGTTATTTTTGAAGAATATCAAGTTGAAGATGCAGATATTGTTTTGGTTTCATATGGTATCAGCTCAAGAATTGCAAGATCCGCTGTTGACAAAAGCCGTGAAAAAGGACTAAAAGTTGGACTTTTAAGACCAATCACATTATCCCCGTTCCCAGTTGATAAAGTAAAAGAATTGGCAGATAAAGAAGTTGAGTTTATCTCAGTTGAAATGAGTAACGGCCAATTACTGGCAGATATTCAGTTTGCAGCGCTTAGAAAAGAAGGGACTCACCTTGTCAATAGGATGGGAGGAAACCTAATCGAACTGAAACAGATTCTTGCTAAAATTTATGAAATTGCGGGCATTGAAGATGAAGACATAGACCTATCCAAAAGAAGTGAGGAGAAGGCCAGCCCAAATATAATCGACTAGAGGATGTGGAAAGATGAGTGAAGAGATTAATAAAGATTATGAATTGAAAGTACGTAGAAATCCACAATCCCTTTTAGAAGAATATCCTAGAAAAGGAACAAATATTCAATCAACCCATTATTGTGCAGGTTGTGGACATGGAATATTACACAAATTGATTGCTGAATGTATGGATGAACTTGGAATACAGGAAAGATGCGTTATGATTTCTCCTGTAGGATGCTCAGTATATGCATATTTCTACTTCAACTGCGGAAACTTCCAGACTGCACACGGAAGAGCGCCTGCAGTAGCTACAGGTATTTCAAGAGCTGAAGACAATGCAATAGTAATGAGTTATCAGGGCGATGGAGATTTAGCTTCAATCGGTTTGAATGAAACCCTGCAGGCTGCAAACAGAGGAGAAAAGATTGCAGTATTTTTCGTTAACAACACAGTTTACGGAATGACTGGTGGACAGATGGCTCCAACAACATTGATTGGAGAAAAGACAGTAACCTGCCAAACCGGAAGAGATCCTGACTATGCAGGACACCCTACACACATGTGTGAATTGATTAATACTTTAAAAGCACCGGTATACATTGAAAGGGTTTCTTTAGCAAATCCTTTGAAAATCAGACTTGCCAAGTTTGCAATCAAACAGGCATTGACTGTTCAGAAAGAAGGAAAAGGATACTCATTCGTTGAAGTCCTGTCACCTTGTCCAACCAACTTAAAACAGGATGTTGTAAGTGCACAGAAATTCATTGAAGAACAGATGGAAAAAGAATTCCCTGTTAAAAACTTCAGAAATAATTTATATACCAAAGAACCTGTCGTAAGACCTGCAAGTGACTTCTCAACAGAATCATTGGATAAAATATTTAATGTTAATAGAACTGAAGGTTCAGGTTACGTTGATGAAGATATTGAACCTGTAAGCATCAAGGTTTCAGGATTTGGAGGTCAGGGAGTTTTAAGTGCAGGACTTACAATAGCCCAAGCCGCCTGTGCTGAAGGAAAACATGTATCATGGTATCCTAGTTACGGACCTGAACAGAGAGGGGGAAAATCCAACTGTTCAGTTGTTATATCCAATGAGACAATAGGAACTCCTGTTGTTGATGACATTGACATTCTCATTGCTTTAAACAAACCTTCATTAGAACAGTTCTCACAGGATGTAAAAGAAGGAGGAGTAATTCTTTACGATGCAAAAATCGGAGAATTCGAAACCGACAGGGACGTTAAAGTCATTGCAATGCCTTGTGTAGATATTGCAGAGGAACATGGAAACGCAAGAACTGCAAACACTGCACTTTTAGGAGCATTGACTGAATTGGGCGATGTTTTAAAACGTGAATCATATGAAAATGCTATTCGTGAAATGTTTGCATCCAAACCAAAAGTTATTGATGTCAACATAGAAGTTCTAAAAGCTGGAGCTGAATGGTTAAAAAACAACTCTTAAGTGTGATTTAATGACTTATAAAGAAATTTCCAGAAAATATATCAAAGATTACAATTTAAGTATAGGAGATACCGTCAAAGTAAACAAGGAAGACATCTCCTATACTGGCATTCTACTTGACAGGCCGGAAGATGCCGATGACGGATATCTGGTCATAAAATTGTCAAGCGGTTACAATATCGGCGTGGCCATTGATGGCACCACAGCTGAACTGATTGAAAAGGGAGACAAGCCAAAAATAGGTTATGATGAAACTGAAATCCCTCATGACTCATCCAAACAGAACATTTCAATTGTCTCTACCGGAGGTACAGTATCTTCCGTGATTGATTACAGAACCGGAGCTGTGCATCCTAAATTTACCGCATCAGACCTTGTAAAGGCAAATCCGGAACTGTTGGATTATGCAAACTACAATGTTAAGGCATTGTACAATATCTTAAGTGAAGACATGAAGCCAGAATACTGGGTAAAAGCAGCTGAAGAAATCGCATCAGACATCAGCGATGGAGCTGACGGTGTTGTGATAGCACATGGTACAGATACAATGCACTACACTTCAGCGGCATTGAGCTTCATGCTTAAAACACCTGTTCCAATCATTGTTACAGGAGCTCAGAGAAGTTCAGATAGACCTTCAAGCGATGCCAACATTAACCTGATCGATTCTGTGGTTGCAGCCAAATCAGACATTGCAGAGGTTTGCGTCTGTATGCACGGTAGCCTGAATGATGAATACACTTACCTTCACAAAGGAACAAAGGTAAGAAAGATGCATACAAGCCGCAGGGACACTTTCAGAAGCATCAATGCGCAACCGATAGCTAAAATCCAAAATAAAAAAGTTAACATTAATCCAAATTACCACTACACCAAACGTGGTGAAAACGAATTAGAACTTAACACTGCTATTGAAGAGAAAGTTGGATTCATCAAGAGTTTTCCGGGAATTTCAAAAGAGTTTGTTGAATATCACATTGACAAAGGATATAAGGGACTTGTCATTGAAGGAACCGGACTTGGACATGTTCCAAATGACCTGATTGATTCATTCAAAAGGGCAAGAGATGAAAACATCCCAATAGTCATGACATCACAATGCCTTTATGGAAGAGTCAACATGAATGTTTACTCCACAGGACGTAACATCATTGATGCAGGAGTAATATCCGGTATTGACATGACTCCCGAAACCGCATACGTAAAATTATGCTGGGCATTGGGCCAAAGTGACGATTATAACAAAGTAAAAGAAATTATGCATGAAAACATTGCAGGTGAATTTGCAGAGAAATCATCAATCAAGGATTTCTTGAATTAAGGGGCTGTTAAGATGGATTACGAAAAATTAGGATTAAAAATGGGACTTGAAATTCACCAACAATTGAACAGTGAGCATAAGTTATTCTGCCCATGTAAAACAGAACTTGTTGATGATGATTTTGATGAACTGATTCAAAGGAAATTAAGGCCTACACAATCAGAGCTTGGAGAAATCGACAGAGCAGCTCTTCAAGAGTCATTGAGAGGACTGAATTTCAAATATGAAAACTTCGAAAAGCACACCTGCCTTGTTGAAAACGATGACGAACCTCCTCACAGTCTAAATGAGGAAGCTCTTGACATATGTATTACAATCGCATGCCTGATGAACATGCATATCGTTGATGAATTCCATACCATGAGAAAACAGGTTATTGACGGAAGTAACACCGGAGGATTCCAGAGAACAGGTATGGTTGCAACCGACGGATATCTGGACACTCCTTATGGAAAAGTTATCATTGAAAGTTTAGGTCTTGAAGAGGATGCCGCAAGAAGAGTTGAAACCAAAGACGGATTCACCGAATTCAGGCTGGACAGGTTAGGTATACCTTTAGCCGAGATTACAACAGACCCTTCAATGCACCATCCAGATCAAGTAAGAGAAGTTGCATATATGCTTGGTCAGATTTTAAGGAGTACTAACGTTAAAAGAGGTCTCGGTACAATCAGACAGGACTTGAACATTTCCATTGCAGAAGGTGCGCGTGTGGAAATCAAAGGTGTTCAGGACTTGGATTTGATGGCTGAAATCGTAAACCGTGAAGTCACAAGACAGCTTGAATTAATAGATATTAAAAAACAATTAAACGAAAGAAACGCTGAAGTCCTGGAAGAGATTCATGATTTGGATGAACTGCTCAAAGATACAGAATCCAAAATCCTGAAATCTGCCGAGACAATCAAATCAGTAGTCTTGAAAGGATTCGACGGACAGATTGGCCGTGAAGTGCAGCCTGGAAGAAGGTTCGGTACTGAAATTGCAAGCTATGCCAAAAAACGTGGAGTCGCTGGAATTTTCCACTCAGACGAGCTTCCGGCATACGGTATAACCCAAGATGAAGTTGACAAAATAAGTGAATTCTTAAACATTGGCGAAGATGATGCATTCATCATTGTAGCACACGATGAAGACATTGCAGTATCCGCCTTGGAAGAAGTTAAAAGAAGAGCTAACTTAGGTCTTGAAGGTGTTGTTGAAGAGACAAGAAAAGCACTTGATGACGGAAACACCGAATACATGAGACCACTTCCAACCGCAAACAGGATGTATCTTGAAACAGATATTCCACTATTCAAAATCACATCCGACAGAGTCGAACCTATAGCAAATAATTTGCCTGAATTGCCTGATGTCAAACAGGCCAGAATCATTGATGAATACAAGTTAAGTGAGGATTTGGCATCACAACTGGTCAAAAGGCAAGAGGCAGACATGTTTGAAGCAATTTTGGCTGACGTTAATGTGGATGCAACACCTGTTGCTTCACTTCTCGCATACGATTTACGTGAAATCAAAAGGGAGGGCCTTGACGTCAATGTGCTGACACTTGACCATTTCAAAGGCATTTTCACATTACTTGCTGAAGGCAAGATTGCAAAGGACAGCATCCGTAAGCTTGCAGTTGAAACCATCAAGACTCCTGAAGTTGAAATTGCGGAAATTGCCGAGAAAAGCAACCTGACCATGCTCAGTGAAGACGACGTCAAAAACATCATTGCAGGAATTGTCGCAGACAACGAAGCAATGGTTAAAGAACGTCAGATGGGTGCCATGGGTCCTTTAATGGGAATGTGCATGAAGCAACTCAAAGGAAAGGCCGATGGCGGTATGGTTAACAAAATCGTGCGTGAAGAAATTCAAAAATTAATTTAGGGAAACTCATAGGAGTTTCCAAAAAACTCTTTTTTTTATAACCATTCCAGGATGATTTAATGGATGAATTGAAGCAAGATTTGGACGATTTAAATAATTCCATTCATGAATTGGAAAATCGAATCGAAACAGCTAAAACTGAAGCGGAAAATAATATCAAACCATTAAAAGAAGAATTGGCTCAAGTCAAACAGGACAAAACAAGATTTGCCGCGAAAAATGATTCTGATTCTGTTCAAAACTGCATCAGAAAAGAAAACAACTTCAAATTCAAGATAAATGCGCAATGGAATGAATGCTCAATACTGAATGATGAACTGTTTAAATTGAACCGGAAAAAGCAGGAATTGGAAAGACAGATTAAGCTTGAAGAGGACAAAATAAAAAGAAACAATGAAATTTTAGCCCAGATGAATGAAGTTTTAGAAAATTACAGAAATACCCAAGATCTAAAACAGGCTGCCATCGACTCAAAAATCAATCCAAATACTGTCGAACAATGGTTTGAATGGGGTAAAAACAACTTCAATGAAACATATTCTTATTTTTATAATAAAATAACTGAAATCGACAATTACTTTAAGGATTTGAAAGCTCAAAAACTTAAAAAGCAGATGGATGACGTTATTGAAGCATATAGAAAAACAAATTCACTTGATAAAGCTGCAAAAATGGCAAATGTCAGCTATGACACTGTCCAGTACTGGTATGAATGGGGTTCACGAGGCTTTGGTGAAGAAAACACCTATTTTTTCAAGAAATTAAATTTGTAGGAATAATGCTCTGAACTAAAAAGTAAAAATAATTTAGGTATGCCTAAAAAAATAGAAACCTTTATATACTAACATCGACTAAGTATAACATGGAGTTGAAATTTAGGTTAACCTAAAACACACTCACATTATTGGTCAAACATACATAACTCTCCAAAATTGGAATTCGTGTTAAATTAGATTTCTCACAATTTGCTAATTTGATACAAGTCGTTTTAGGAAAATTAAAAAAATCTGCCAAAAATAATTTTCCTCAAAAAACATGGTGTTTAAACTAGTCACTTAAACACCTATTATCTCTCTTTTTAATAATAATATCAAGGTAAACCATTACTTTATAAAAAGATTAACAAAAGTTCCATAAATTAAATTCTAAAAAAGGAATTCTTGAAATTTTACCGACTCAAAAAAAAATAAAAAACTGCTTCCATGTTAAAGTGATGTATATATGCAAAAAGAAACAAAAAATTATCCTAACTAAAAAAGAATTGAGGGATTTGAATGGAACAGTATGACATCATTATTATCGGAGCAGGACCTGGCGGACTAACAGCCGGAATATATGCAGGGCGCCAAGGAACCAAAAACTTAATCATCGACAGAGACCTTGCAGGAGGAATTGGCCGTGAAGTTCCTGAAATGGAAAACTATCCAGGTTTTGACAGCATTTCAGGTCTTGAACTGGTTGAAAAGATGAAAGCACAGGCAATAAAAAACTGCGATTTGCACGAAATGGAAGAGGTAAACGAAATTACAAAAAGCGATGAGGAATACAGATTTACTGTTACAACAAACAAAGGCACATACCAATCAAAAACAATTATTTTAGCAACAGGAAGCTCACACAGGCATCTGGACGTCAAAGGGGAAGATGAATTCATGGGAAGGGGAGTCAGTTATTGTGCAACATGTGACGGATTTTTCTTTGCGGGACGTGACATCATCATGGTCGGTGGAGGAAACACAGCCCTTCAAGAAGCATTATATCTTAAAAATCTTGGTGCCAATGTTACAATAGTTCACAGAAGAGACGAGTTTAGGGCCCAAAAGCACCTGCAGGACATGGTTGAAAAGGAAAGCATCCCTACAATAATGAATGCAACCGTTGAGAAAATCACCGGAGAAATGCTAGTGGAATCCGTTGTTTTAAAGGATACAAAAACAGGAGAATTAAAAGAAGTTCCGACAAACGGCGTGTTCATAAGTGTCGGATATGTTCCCCACACAGAACTTGCAACCCAATTGGGTGTGGATCTTAACGAATCAGGACATATCCTCATAGATAATAACCAGAAAACCAATGTTGACTATGTGTATGCAATCGGTGATGTGTGCGTTGGGCTTAAGCAGTGGGTTGTAGCATGCGGTGAAGGTGCAGTTGCTGCAACTTCAGCATACCATGATTTGAAAGAAAGTTAATAATATCTTTCTTTTAAAAACATGTAAATGAAAAATGCTATAAGCAATACTACAATTACAGGCAACAGCCACATGAATATTTTCAATAACACTACTGCTATTAATATAGCAATTATAATAAATATCAAATCTTGTAATTCCATGTACTTCACTTTTATAAAATGTCATATATAAATTTTAAGTGAAATCGGAATTCAAATCTACTTTTCTAAAATGTGACGTATTTCGCTCTCATCCACTCCCAAGATTTCAGTAGTTTCTTCAAGAGAATGAAAATCTAAAATATGATTCAACATGATTTTCATACCTTCATCAAAACCCTCATCAAAACCCTCATCAAAACCCTCTTCAAAACCCTCTTCAAAACCTTCAGCTTTAATTCTTTCAATTAAACCCATACTTTCCGTCATAATCTGCTCCTTAATATTGCAAGTAACATTAATTATTCAAAAACGATCTGATGCTAAAAGCTAATTAATCGATTCAATGGTTTATTTGGTGCGAAAAGTAGATATTTTTTGAAAAAGTAGATTAAAAAAATATTAATCTACATGTTGATGATGTGAAGTATTTCACTCTCATCCATTCTAAGGATTTCAGCTGTCTCTTCAATGGAATGAATATCTAGAATACGAGTAATAATTTTTTTCATACCTTCAACATTACCTTCAGCCAAACCTTCGGCTTTGGATTCATCCTTAATGCTTTGAATTAATCCTTTAACTTTTTCTGCCATGTCAATCATCTCCAGTAATTTATCTTGCTTGTCATCATCAATGTATTCCAAAATATTCAAATACATTGCAATGGTTATTTCATCGATCTTGTCCTCTGGAATGCAGTTTTTCTTGTATTTAATGTAATTGCAGATTTCTTCAACAATTACTGCCTCACTAACGCCAATGTCAAACAAAGGCAATGCTATCAAAAGCGAGCATTCAGTAATTGTCAGCATTTTTTCACGATTAAATTTCTCCCTTATTGTTTTTAAATCTTTTTGTTTCTTGATTTTCTTAGTCTTGACTATTTCAGGGAAAAATTTAAGTTGCGCCTCGCTGTATTCCTTAATGCGTCCTTTAGCAGATAGTACGATGAATATAAGTTCAACAACCTTGTCCGTATTAGTAAATTCGTCTAAATAATAATCAAATGCTTGTTTCATGTCATCCCTACGAAGGCTATGCTTTTTGAATTCGAAAATCAGAATCTTACCTGATTTCGTCAAAACCCTGAAATCCAAAAAACTGTTGAAAACTTTCTGTTTGGACAATAGTTTGAAGTTTATTTCCTCACCAGGCAACACATCAACAATTTCCTCATCAATGCCAAGCACAATCAAAATATGATTTAGAAAATATATAAAGCAGAACTTCAAAAACAGATCCCTGTTTCTGGTTTGTTCGGAAGACATTTACAGTCCACCTCCTTGAAATTTTTTTAGGAGTTGAATTGAATATTAACCATATTCAATTTATATATCAAATAAGCCCCTAATTCTCACCCATTACTTTATCACCCCACTTATATAAAGTATCTTTTTGATTAGAGAACAATTTAACAAGTTAAAATCAATATTACTTTATGAATGCAATATGGTCAGATTAGACTCTTTCAAAAACTTTGTTGATTTTCAAAATCCTTTTTTCGATTTTCATTCC
>NZ_CAMVPN010000051.1 GCF_947169325.1 uncultured Methanobrevibacter sp.
ATTTTACCATGCAATAAATATTAAATATAGAAATTAATTAGTGGACAGTCCCATATTGCTTTTTTTTGTGTTTGTATTGATGTCGATATCTGCTGTTTCGGCAGCGGATGCGGATGGAAACAACGATACGATTGTCTCATCCGCAGATGCAGGGACACTTGCCCTTGCAAACGATGTTGATGCAATAGATGATTTGGACGGAAACTATTCCGACAGTGACGGCAATGCAGTCGAAAATGATGCCAAATCCGTTGCTGCTGGTAAAAACAATGGAAATGATTTGTTATCTGCGGATAATGATGAAAACGGAAATATTTTAACTGCTGCACCTAAAACCTATTATGTTAATGCATCTGCAGCTTCTGGGGGAACTGGAACTGAAACAGCTCCATTCCAGACATTGAATGCTGCTTTAAATAAAGCTGAAAATGGCGACACAATCATGATTGCGGCAGGAGAATACAAAGGAACCGATAATACAGGATTATCTATTTGGAGAAATTTAAACTTCATAAAATATGGTGAAAGTGAAGCAATCTTTGATGCAGAAGGCCAAAGGAGAATCTGGACTGTTATGGATGATTCCATAAATATAATTGGCTTAACCTTTAAAAATGGGATAAACCGTGAGGGTGGTGCAATTTACATGAGGGGAGGTAATGTGACTAACTGTACTTTCACCGGTAATAATGCAACTGGAGATTCTACTTCTGCTGGTGGTGCAATTTACTGCCTCTTTTATACTAACGTGACTAATTGTAATTTCACTGGCAACACTGCACAGTATAGGGGTGGTGCAATGTACTTCATGAGAGGAGGTAATGTGTCTGATTGTACTTTCACCGGCAACACTGCAAATTGGTGGGGCGGTGCGATTCGCTTAGAAACTGCCGATAATACAAAGGGTACTGTGATCAATTGTGCTTTTGTCAATAACTCCGCACAATATGGAAAAGTTATCAGTTCTAGTGGTGTACTGGAAAGTGTAGATAATAACTGGTGGGGTTCAAACGATCCTGATTGGAATGAACTAATTAATAAAGGAGGAATTCCATCAACTTATGCTGTTTTAAATGGCAGTGCAGATTCAGAAACCATTAAACCGGGTTACAATGCAAAATTAAATTATACATTTTACATGAATGGAACTGCTAATGTGTTATCTATTCCTTCAAGACCAATTGAATTATCAGCAACAGGAGGACACTTGGATGATGATACCGGTTATCTGGTAAACGGTGAATTCTCAACTGAATTCAGTTCAGATGCTCTTGGTGAATTTGAAATTACTGCAACTGTTGATAATCAGGAAGTAAAACTTACTGAAACTGTAGCTGCTACTGTTTGGTATGTCAATGCAACCGCAGCTCCTGGAGGAGATGGAAAAAGTCAAGCAACTCCATTCCAAACATTAAAAGAAGCATTGGATGTAGCTGAAGACTACGACACAATCATGATTGCAGCTGGAACATACACCGGAACTAAAAATATAGGATTATCTATCAATAAAAAGTTATCTTTTGAAAAATACGGTGCCGGTGAAGCGATTTTTGATGCGCAGGGACAAGATCGATTTTGGCTTGTTCAATTTGGTGTTGAAACCATAAATATTAACTGTTTAACCTTTAAAAATGGAAAATCCAACTGGGGCGGTGCAATCCGCTTTAATAATAAACTTTATAATTCAGTTATAAATGCCACATTTATAAATAATACTGCAACAAATTATGCTGGTGCTCTTTATCTTAGTGGTGGTGCTGATAATGTAAATATCAGTGGTGAATTTATAAATAACACTGCAGAAACATCTTCTGGTGGTGCAATCTACTTCGGAGGTCAATTAACTAATGTTAATATATGTGGGGAATTTAGAAATAACACTGCAGAAACAAATGGTGGTGCAATCTATTGTTATGATGTAGTTTGTAATTCAATTATAAATTCCACATTTAAAAATAACAAAGCAAAAGGTAATGGTCGTGGTGGTGCAATTTCATTTAATAAAAATGCAAATCATGACAATGTAAATATATATGGTGAATTTATGAATAATGAAGCATTTTATGGTGCTGGAACCTACTTTAACGGTCAGCTCTCCAATTCCAATATAAATGCCGTATTCATTAATAATACTGCTAGTTCTGGCGGAGCAAATCTCTTTATGAGGACATTAACTAATGTTAATATAACTGGAGACTTCATAAACAACACCGCAACAGGTAGTGGTGAAGAAGGTGGTGGAGCTAACTATTTCAATAATGCGATAACTGATGTTTCCATATCCGGAAATTTCATAGGTAACCGTGCAGAGGGTAGTGCAGATAATGATGGCGGGGCAGCAAACTACTTCCTTCAAGCATCAACCAATGTGGATATAACCGGAAAATTTATAAATAACACTGGAAAAAATGTGATGTATTTCAGTAATGCGGATACTGGCAATGAGATTCATGACTCAATATTCATAAATAATGATGTCTCTAAAATCATAAATGTTGTTTCCGGAGAAGTTGCAGCCAATGATAACTGGTTTGGAAATAATTTTACAAATCGCAATAATATGCCCGCTAATGCAGGAATTTATTTGGACAACTGGCTGTTCTTATATGGTACATGTAATACTTACGAAATTAATTTAGGTGAAAACTCAACAATCAAATTTGAATTATGGACAAGGGGTAGTGGTGGATTTGTTAGCAAATATGAAGGACCAATTGATATCCAGTTGGACTTAACCCAAACACTAGGTGAATTGGATAAAAATGCCGCTTCACTCGGTGAAGAAATAACATACACTGCTGAAAATGAGGGAATGGGCAACGTAACCGCCACATTCGAAACCGCATCATATACCCTCAAAATAATAAATATTAAACCTAAAACACCTACATCTATCAATCTTACAAATGAAACTATGAACTTGAAGGTTGGCGATGAGACTCCTGCGGGTGCCACTTTGGAGCCTCCTGTTGGTAACTTGACCTACAAATCAAGCGACGAATCTGTTGTTACAGTTGAAAACGGCGTAATCAAGGCTGTTGGCGAAGGTACTGCTAATGTCACTGTCTCATTCAATGGAACTGACGTATACGCCCCTTCTGAAAGGAATATTAGTGTTACTGTCAGTTTGAATGAAGCTGTTTGGTATTATATACTTCAAGATGTGCGTCGTGAACTTGATGGTGCTTCACTATTGTTACCGTTTGGAGTCTATAATTGTTTGGTTGTAAATTCAACCGATCAACCTTTACCTAAAGGTCTGAATGTAACTATCAAATTGGATGATGCTTACACCCTTAATTCCACTGTTGGTGATGATGGTATATTTGAGGTGGATGTAAATGGTATCACTCCTAAATTCTATACAGTTACTTTCTCTTCATATGGATATACAAGTGCAGTTGCTACCGTTTTGATTACTAAAAAACCTACTTCTATTGCTCTTGAAAATGAGACTTTGGCTTTGAAAGTTAATGGTAATGTTTCTTCTGGTGCTACTTTGAATCCTGATGAGGCGGGTAACTTGACTTACACTTCAAGCAATTCAACTGTAGCCATAGTTGAAAATGGAGAAATCAAAGCTCTAGCTAAAGGTACCACCAATATAACTGTCTCATTTGCAGGCGATGATGAATATGCTGCTGCCCAATACAGGATAATTGAAGTTACAGTTGCCTTAAATGATGCAAGTGTCACTGTCAACGATACTCTTGATTTGCTTGTCGGTGATGAGTTTACATTGATTACTGAAACAGTTCCTGCAGGTTTGGACGTTAATTTCACATCCACAGATTCTTCTGTTGTGGCTGTTGATGCTGACGGTAAGGTTACTGCTGTCGGTAACGGTACTGCCACCATTGTTGTAAGCGTTGGTGACGATAAGGTTTATGCTATAAATACCACCAGTGTTGCAGTTACCGTAAAGATACCTACTGAAATTAACATTACCAATTCTTCAGTTGAATTGTATGTTGGTGGAAATGGAGATATTACCTGGGCTAATTTAATTCCTACAGAAGCAGGCAGTCTAAAATATTCTTCAAACGACACCAGTGTCATGTGGGTATCAACATCAGGCAATTTCCAAACTAATAGTGAAGGTACTGCTCTTATTACCGTTTCATTTGCAGGCGATGAGAATTATGCTGCTGCAGAAAACAAAACAATTACAGTTACTGTTATAAAGTATCCTACCGAAATTATTCTTGCAAATGCTACTATGGACTTGAATGTTAATGATGAAGTTCCATCAGGCGCTACTTTAGAACCTTCATGGGCTGGTGAATTAAATTACACTTCAAGCAACGAATCCGTTGTCATAGTCAGAAACGGCATGATCAAAGCGGTTGGTGAAGGTACTGCTAATGTCACTGTCTCATTTGCAGGCAATTATGTAATTGCTGATGCTGAAAACAAGACAATCTCTGTCACTGTCAGTCTGAATGATGCAAGCGTCAGTGTAAATAATGACACTCTGGACTTATTTGTTGACGATAACTTTACTATTGTTGCCACTACTGTTCCTGCCAATTTGAATGTCACTTATGTTCCTGATAACTCAGGTGTTGTTAGTATTGATGAAAAGGGCATTGTCACTGCATTGAAAGAAGGCACTACTTCCATTATTGTTAGAGTTGGTGGCGACGGAGTTTACGCTGAAAATTCAACTGCTGTAGCTGTTACAGTAAGTAAGATTCCTACTAAATTGAACGTGACCGTGAATTATCCTCAAGCCTACGATCCATTACGTAATTTCCTTGTAACAGGTCAGGTCATAAATGTGGGAACAGAAACAAGGGTCAAAAAAGGTTCTGTTGACATTTACCTCAATAATGAATTCAAGTTAACCGTTAATGTTGATAACGAAAGTTCATTTAGATGTGATTTGGGACCTTTGGATGCCGGTACCTATGAACTTTATGCTGAATATTATGACAAAACAGGTAAATTTAACAAATCCTATTGGATTGAAAGGTATACAATAACCCCTGCCAATACCACAATTGATGTTGATGGATCTTCAATTGAATTGTTTGTTGATGATTGTGCTAAAATTGTGGCTGTGTTAAGTCCTTCCGAAGCAGGCAACTTAAGCTATTCATCAAATGACACTACTGTTGCTAGCGTTGATGAATATGGTAATGTCACTGCT
The DNA here is from genome assembly GCF_947169325.1 of uncultured Methanobrevibacter sp. GTDB lineage: Archaea > Methanobacteriota > Methanobacteria > Methanobacteriales > Methanobacteriaceae > Methanocatella. Next base: position 5,153 of record NZ_CAMVPN010000051.1, read on the forward strand.
GTTGGTGCAGGTACTGCTACTATTACAGTTTCATTTGCAGGCAATAAGAATTATGCCGCTGCCGAAAACAAGACAGTTGCAGTTACTGTTAGTAAGATACCTACTGAGATTATTGCTGAGAATGCTACTGTTGAAATGAATGTTTCTGATGAAGTTGCGCTTGTGGTCAGTTTAATGCCTTCCGGTGCCGGTGAGTTGGATTTCACTTCCAGTGATGTGAGTGTTGTCACTGTCAATGGTATTGGTGAGTTGACTGCTGTCGGTGAAGGTAGCGCCAATATTACTGTTTCATTTATGGGTAATGATAAGTATGCTGCAGCTGAAAACAAGACAATTACTGTCAGTGTCTATAAAATCGCTACTGAGATTCTCATTGAGAATAAAACTTTTGACCTAATTGTGCGTGATAACGTAGTTACCGGTGCTGCATTGCTTCCTTCTGAAGCAGGCAACCTTACATACGTATCAAGCAACGAACTCGTTGCTAAAGTGGTTGACAGCATGATTGTAGCTGTCGGTGAAGGTAACGCTACCATTACTGTCAGTTTCGCTGGTGATAACAAGTATGTCGCAGCTGAAAGCAAAACAATCGACGTTTCTGTTAAAAAGACAGATTCAACCATTGACATCGAACCAAAAGTTGTAGAATTGATCGTTGGCCAAGAGGCCACAGTTACTGTGGTTTTACCTAATGATGCTACCGGCGTTGTACTGGTCGATGTTAAAGGCAAAAAGTATTACGGAGATGTTGAAAACGGCAACGCCACAGTCAAGCTTGTCGGTTTGACTGGTGGAAACTACACTGCCGATGTTGTCTATCCGGGTGATGACAAATACTCCAATGCAAGCGGAAGTGTTGATGTAAAAGTAGCATGGCTTACTAGACCTGAGATTAACATCACAGTTCCTGAAGTTAAAGTCGGTGAGGTCGCTAAAGTGATTGTTGAGTTGCCAAAAGACGCTACTGGAATTTTTGCTGTTCATGTGGATAGTAAAATAGTTGCAGTATCAAGCGCATCCGCAGGTCCTTTTGAGCTTCCATTAGGCGAATTTTCTGCAGGAAACCACACTATTTACGTATTCTATTCCGGAAATGAAAAATATTATGAAAATGGTGTTTATCGTATGTTTGCTGTGGAAAAACTGTCCACCAATGTCACTGCAAATTCTGTTGAGATTTTTGAAGGTGAAACCGCTACTGTAGTTGTCAGTGTCGACGCTAATGCTACAGGTACTGTGCTGATTGATGTTGCAGGCAACAAATACTACGGCGTTGTTGAAAACGGCACTGCTAGTGTTAATGTTACAGGTTTGGATGCTGGTAACTACACTGCTTTAATAACATACATGGGTGATGATAAATACGTCGAAGCAACCGGAAATGTCAATGTTAAAGTGGCTAAGCGTATTGTTCCTGAAGGTGGCATTCATGTTTCTGATGTTAATGTCGGCGAGGTCGCTAAGGTGATTGCTGAGTTGCCTGAAGATGCTACTGGTAAGGTTTATGTTGTTGTTGACGGTGAGAATGTTACTGAGGTTCCTGTGTCTGGCGGCACTGTTGAGGTTCCTTTGGGTGAGCTGTCTTCTGGAAACCATTCAGTTGTGGTAATGTATTTCGGAAATGAAAAATATGATTTCTGCTTTGACTTTAAGAACTTCACTGTCGCTAAATTAACTACAAACATTAGCGCTGAGCCTGTTGAGATTGTTGAAGGCGAAACCGCTACTGTAGTTGTCAGTGTTGATGCGAATGCAACAGGTGTCGTTTTAGTCGATGTCAACGGCATTAAGTATTATGCTGATGTTGATGCAGGCAAGGCTTCTGTTAACGTCTCCGGTTTGGCAGCAGGAAATTACACTGCTGATGTGACTTATCTGGGCGATTCCATATTCGATTCCAATTCAACCGCTGTTGAAATCACAGTCGCTGATTATGTTAAAATGAACACAACAATATCCTCTGATGTTGTGGTTGACGGCAACAGGATATCCCTTAAAGTTGATGTCAATGAGAACGCAACAGGTTTAGTCAGTGTAGTTATCAACGAAAAGGTGATTTATCTTCCTGTAAAAGAAGGCAAAGCCAAATATGATGCAATACTGGATAACGGATTCTACCTTGCCTTCATCACATATGTCGGTGATGATAACTTCAACACCAACTCAACAGTTGAAACATTCATGGTTTTCAATGTTGAACCTGTTGTGAGCGAATTCAGCAACATTTCAGTTGTTGGAACTGACATCAGCGCTGTTTTGAAGGACATTAACGGAAATCCTATTGCAGATGCCAACGTGACCTACACAATAAATGGTGAAGAGTCAAACACCACAACCGATTCAAACGGTACCCTGGTGATTTCAGCATCCTCCAATAGTGTTGTAGAGTTAAAATACCTTGGAGATAACCTGACACTTCCAGCAAACTTCACACTGACTATAAAAGACCTGGTTCCGGTGAGAGTTGCAACGGTGATCAATTCCGAGGATTATGAAACATATGCAATTGATTTCGATGCCGGTGAAAGAGGAAACTACTTCAAAGTCAAATTGGTTGATGTAAATGGCAATCCATTGGCCAACAAACCTGTAAAAATCGGATTCAACGGTAAAGTATACAACAAGACAACCGATGCATCCGGTTGGGCGAAACTGCAAATCAACCTGAAACAAGCAGGAAAATACACATTTGCAACTGCTTTCCTGGGAGATGACGAGTACACTGGTACATTTGTTGTAAATTTAATTACAGTAAATCTCAAGAAAACCAGCATTAGTGCTTCTGCAAAATCCTATAAGGCATCCGCAAAAACAAAATCCTACACTGTAACCCTCAAGACAGACAAAGGATCATCCATTGACGGTAAAACCTACCTGAGTGCAGGCAAGAAGATTACCATGAAAATCAATGGAAAAACATACACCGCAAAAACAAACGATAAGGGACAAGCCACTTTCAAACTTAGCATATCCAAGAAAGGCAACTTCCAGTCCACCATCAAGTTTGCGGGCGACAAGATGTATGCTTCCTCAAGCAAATCAGTAAAAATAACAATTAAATAGTGAGATTAATTTTTCTCACTAACTTTTTTCTTTTTTTCCGCTCAATTTTATAATGTATTTTTCCCCATGGGGTCTTTTTGGTGTTTTTGTCAAAATCATATATTTTTATAGTATCAGTTGTAAAATATTACATAGATTCTATTATTTTTTTAAAGGAGGTTATTTTTAGATGAAAAAACATTTGGCAATTGTTTCATTTGTTCTTGTTTGCCTGCTGGCTGTCGGGGCGGTAAGCGCAAATGACAATTCAAATTTCACTGACGATGCTATACCGCTGGAAATCTCAGACGAAAGCCAACAGCCTGCCATTGAAGAATCGGACGATGGCGCTTTCAACAACTCAGAGATTTTATCCGCCGACGAGCCTTCCGTTGACGTTGAGGATGTCACAGTCAATGAGGGAAGAATCGTCTACATTCCATTTGACGTTTCACCTTCATATTCTCTTTCAGGTGACGTTAATGTGACAATAATAGGTGAAGGCGGCTCAATTACTAATCACATCAAAATCAGCAATGAAACAGGTCAGGTGAACTTCACTTTTGCTGATTTCACAGGACTTGTAAATGCCAAGGGATGGAACGTTTCAGAGTTCTACAACATGATGCTCTCTTCAAGCAATTTCACCAATGCAAATGCGTCCAAAATCGCAGACGGCCTCAGGGACATCTATGCTGCCTCAAGCATCGACACCACAAAGCTTGAACATGGGGCAAATATCATGATCAACGCAACCCATGTCGATTCCGACAGGCTCATCGATGGTCTCAACGATATTCTAAACGGGTCTCAAATCAACGCTTCAGGCCTTATGGAAGGGCTTGCGCAGATTGCAGGCGGAATTCACATCAACGCTTCATATTACTCAAATCTCACCGACATTCTGGCTGCGATTGCCGGGGGATTTAGTTTCGATGGCCATAAGCTTAAAAACAACATTTTAGACAGCATCATTGTCACCAAGGCATCATTCATTAGTGCCGTAAGGGATATCCTTAACGAGCTGGACGGAAGTTCATCCCACGGTTCTGTTTCAGACATTGTCGAGCGTCTCAATCTGAAGCTTTCCACTAAAAACACGGTTGACATTACCATGCTCATGCTTAAAAAGGAATTCACTCTCCTGGAGGTTGCAAACATTGCAGAAGAAATCTGGAACTACAACCATCTCACAAAGGAGAGCTTTTTGGATAGGCTGAGTGATGCAACAGACGGATTCGCATTCAACATTTCAGACATCATCGACCAGTTCGAAGGTGCAGCTTCAGGAAAATCAAATCTGCCCGATGCAGTAGATAAGCTCATTAGCTCCATGAGGATTGATGAGAAGAAGTTTACCTCTTCAATTGAGAATGCCATAAGCACTGCCACTTTCAACAGCCCTAAAGTCGCCGATGAACTTGCAGTCATAACAGGAATCGACAGCTCCAAGATTTTAAAGGTTCTTGAAGGCGCATCAGACATCGTTAAAGGATTCAAGCTCAATGTCGCTGACGTCATCTCCGCAATGGGATACATTGCCGCAGGAATTCCTTCAGACAGTTCCCGCATTTTCAATGACCTGACCGCTGCGGTTTCATTCAATAGCGATCTTTTCGCTTCAGATTTCAAAAGCATCCTGGCTGAATTCAATCTCACAGGAGAGGATGTTGCTCTTAAGGTCAGGGGCCTTTTCGAATCACTCAACATGTCTGTTCCGGACGACCTTGATGCGAGGATTTCCGGCAGCTTAAAAGCAGACAGGCTGAATTTCACAGAATTTGGAGACGCATTTGTGGACGTTCTCAAGCACAACAATGTGGGTCGCATTGTTGACATGTTCAGCGTTTCTTCAAACGGATCAAACGTCCTCATCTCAAAAATCATGCACGGCCTTTCAAATCACACGTTCGACATTTCCAAAACCGTAAAAGCACTTTCACTGATAATGCGCTACGTCAATGTGGACTACAGCAGGATTTCCGCTTCACTTGACTCTGCAAAGACAGGCTTCAACCGCACTCAGGTGGTGAACGGACTGTCCAGAATGATTGCAGGAGTGGAAGTCAATGTCTCAAAGGTCATGAGCGGCCTTGACAGGATTATTCATGAGGTCAATTTAACCAAATCCGAGGCGGATGCGATAATCGGCAATGTCAAAAGAAACATTGACATTAACGCTTCAAAAATCGCCGCCGGACTGGATATGGTCGTCGATTCAATCAGCTTTGACATGCCGAGTGTCGATAGGGGACTGTCCAAAGTCATCAGCGCCTTCAGATTTGACAGGTCCTCCGTCTATGAGGGATGGATGGAGTTTGCAGACGCAATCCGCTTCAATGATTCAATGGGTTTACAAGGTGCCTATAAGCTTGCTTGCGGACTGGGAATTGACGTTTCACAACTCGCCGGCAAGTTCTTTGACAAATTCGGATATGTAGCCACTTTCCAAAAGAGAATTTCTCCGGGCACATATGATGTTACTGTCAGTTATTCAGGAAACGGAAATGCATCCAAGACTGCCAAACTCACTGTCATTTCAAGGATGGACACTCCAATCAGCTTGAATGTTGCAGTTGACGGACATCACGTTTACATAAACGGCAATGTCAATCCTGACGCTAAAGGCATGGTGCTTCTGGAAATCGGAGACTATGATGTCTATACTCTTGTCGTTGATGGAAAGTTCGCTTTCGATGACACTTTAAAACCAGGCACATATACTCTCAGAGCTATTTACTCCGGTGATTTGAAATATAGGCAGAACAACACTAAAATGCAGTTTACTGTCAAATCACAGACACAGATTGTCTCTTCGGATGTGAAGGTAACTTACGCAAACTCCAAAAACATCATATTCACATTAACGGATGAGGATGGTAATGCCGTGCCTAACAGGTCAGTCACTGTCAAGCTCAATGGAAAATCCTATGCGAGAACAACCAACGACAAAGGGCAGGTTTCAATCACTGTTCCTTCCAACCTGAAGCCGAACTCCTATGTTGCATCAGCTGCATTTAACGGTGATGGCAATTACGTCAAATCATCCTCTTCAGTCAATGTGGTTGTCAGCAAGGCGGCACCTAAACTGACAGCAAAGGCAAAGACATTCAAGGCATCAGCAAAAACCAAAAAGTACACTGTAACCCTGAAGACCAACAAGAACAAGGTAATGAAAAACACAAAGGTCACCCTTAAGGTCAAAGGCAAGACTTACACTGCCAAAACCAACTCCAAGGGCGTTGCAACATTCAATATTGCAAAGCTGACCAAAAAGGGAACATTCAAGGCAACAGTGACATATGCAGGAAACGCATACTATTCAAAAGTAACTAAAAGTGTTAGCATAAAATGCAGGTAGATGAATCTTCTACCTCCTACTATTTTTTTCATTAAGAGCAAATTTCCAGGCTGCAGTTTAATCGATGCAGGACCTAATTATTCCAGACACCTCTTTTTCAACTGCTTTTTTAATTGGCCATATCTCACATTACCATCGGCTATGTCAATCCCGCCAATGCTTTCAACTTCAGCATATACATGGGCAAGGTTTATTTAACTTCGAAATTAAATAATTAATCATGAAAACAACTAGATTTGAAACTTTCATGGATGCAGTATTGGCTATCATTATTACTGTTCTGGTTCTTAAATTGTCACAACCTGCAGAAGCGACTGTAGGAGCGATTTTAAACATGAACATGTGGTATATAAACTATTTCATGTGCTTTTTAATCATATTCAACACATGGTTCAACGACCACAACCTCTTCCAGATGGTTGATGAGATAGACAATAAGGTGGTTGTTGTCTATGGTGCTTTGATTTTAGTCATTTCGGTCATCCCTTACTTTGCAACATGGGTTGCACTCCATCCAACATCAATTCCTGCTCAGACAATGTTTGGGATTGTGTTTTTAATGACAAATGTTTTATATATGGTTTCAACATATCTGGTTGTCCGTGCAAATCCCTACAATGAAAAGCTTAAGAAATTAAATCTCAAGGATTATAAGAGATACATTCCGGTTTTATTCATTTTGATTGGATTTCTCTTTACATACACTGTTTATCTTCAGGGAATCTACATCGCATGTATTCTCTCTACTGTTTACTGGTTTTTCTTTGCAATACTTGCAAAGTCTGAAATCGAAACCACAGACAGGTTTGAAGCTTTCTTTGATGCTATTGTGGCCATTATCCTCACAGTTATTGTGCTTGAAATCACAATGGTCTCTGAAGGGTCATGGCAGTCATTGTTTGAGTTGAAACTTGAGTTTCTGGCTTATATAATCAGTTTCATTGTCTGCTTCAACTACTGGAACTTCAACAACAACCTCTTTTCAATAGTAAATAAAATTGATGCAAAGGTAATATGGTCAATTGGGGCGTCAATGTTTGTTTTATCCCTGATTCCGTATTTGTCCCATTTTGTTGCTCAAAACTTCAATTCATTTGTGGCGCAGGCATTCTACGGCATAGATTTCATAATCGTGGCGTTATTGTCAATTGTGACTTCAAATGCCCTGAAAAGGGTTGATCCGGCAAACATCGCTCTCATGATGGCTTTGGAAAATCATCTTCCTTTCTACTCAACAATAGTCATCGTAGGTTTGGGGATGATAATAGGATACTTCTTCTATCCTCCGGCAATCATTGTTTCATGCCTAATCTCAATTCTTCTCGTTTGGCTTATTCCGTTTTTAAGAAAATACAGATGATTGGCATGCATCCTTTGAAAAGCTTTGATAAATTAATATGAATGTGATATCATGAAAAGGATAATTTTAGCAATATTTCTGATGATGACACTGACATTGGCGGTCAGCGCCTACGAGGTCGATGACGCTGTCGTTGACGGGCTCAACACAACCGATGACGTCGATGGCGTCTTGGCCCAGAAGCAGGACAAGAATGTCATGCTGGTGTTTGACCAGGAAAACTGCGTCTACTGCGATCTATTTAAAGATAACGTTTTGGCCAACGCAAACGTTCAAAAGGAACTCAACGGGAACTATATTGTCGTTATCGTCGACATCAACAGACACCCTGGCGTTGCAGACGAGTATAATGTCTTCGGAACGCCTACAACCATCGTTATCGGCACTGGCGGAAATGAAGTATACAGGCTAGAAGGATACGTAGAAGTAGATGAGTTTCTAAATGCCCTAAAGGAGATTTAGATGGAAATACTTCATCTGATTTCATTTTCAACAGGCGTAATTTCAATATTGTCGCCCTGCATCCTGCCGATAATTCCGATATTGGTGGCATTCGCCCTGAAGTCCAAATCAAAAGCCGAGATAATCTCATTCATCTTCGGGCTCTTCAGCATTTTTCTTGCTGTCATATTCCTCACAGGATTTTTCACATCACTCGTCTATGCCTACATCCCATATGTCCGCATAGCTTCGGCGGTTCTGCTTCTGGTGATTGGAGCGGCGATGCTTAGGGAATACTCATTTAGCTTTGGAGCGATTTCGCCTAATGTTGGTGGGGGAATTGCCGGTTCATTCAGCCTTGGCCTTTTGACCTCGGTATCCTAGGCTCCATGTTATAGTGCATATCTGATGAGCCTGATTGCTCTTCTTGTAAGTTCAAATGACTCGGCATATGCATCTTTCAACATTGTTCTCTACTGCCTTGGCTTTGCCCTGACGCTGCTTCTGCTCAGCTATCTGATTTCAAGAATCAATCTCGAGAAGCTGATTTTAAGGACAAAACATATCCCTCAGATATTCGCCGTTTTGGTGATTATCGGTGCGGTTTATCTGTTGTGGGAAGCCCTGAAGGTGTTAATCTAGATTCATCAAAATTGCTCCAATCATGTAAAATTGCTCTGAGAGAAGAGTAAACTATTAATAATAAATCATATTAACATATTTGTGAAAAAGCACACTGTCGCACTTAACTATACCTAAAATACCTTGAAGTATTATCTAATATTATATTTTACATGTAATTTTAGGTGATACGAAATGCTGGATGAAAATACATTAAGAGATATAAAATCAGATTATGGTTTTAATGCTAAAGAAGAGTGCGATAGCATGCATGAATTAAATTTAAAAAATTTTGGACCGTTAAAAGAAGCGGAAATATCAGTAATGCCTTTGACTATTTTTGTCGGGCAGAACAGTTCGGGAAAATCCCATTGCTCTAAACTGATTCATTCTGTTCTCACATCAATCGAGAATCCCGATGCTTTTGCAATCAATTCGGTTGAAACCCTCATGGAAAACAATGGAGATTTGTTTGAAGACTTCAACGATGAATTGATGCAGTATCTGGATTCGAAACCTAATTTTTTCAATGATTCATTTCATTACGATGCGGATAAATTCGACAGGCTTTTTGGCGATGGAATAATCAGGACTCATCTGGAATTGATTGAAAACACATTAAAAAGCAATTTCAGCGCTGATTTGGACATGCTGAACGGAACATCAGGTGATTCGTTTGAAATTGACTTTGATAATCTTGGATTTTTCAATGATTTCGGAGCTTTAAAAGGAAATTCCTTAATCAGAATCGCTCAAAACAAAATCAAATTAAAAAACAAGCTGCTTTTCGAATTTAAAAGGGAAAATAATGAAGTGCTGATTAAACTGGATTATTTTGCATTGTCCAACCTTTTCAATGGTTATGACATGTTTTCCTCAGTAGTCTATTCTGCTCTTGCAAGTGCCTATGCCAAACAAAGACAAAGATCATTCTACATTCCGGCATCTGCACAGTCAACAACCGACAAATTCAGGTCAATTCTTTCCGATGAGCTTTTGGGAGTAAAGATGGCTTCAGCAATAGATAAGGTCATGCTGATCAGCTATCTGAATAATCAGAGGACTGTCAAAAACCGGGATTTCCACGATATTGCCTGTCAAATCGAAAAGGAAGTGCTAAACGGTGAAATCAGATTCAGAAACAATGGCGTTTACGATGACTTGATTTTCAAGGACTACAATAACGGCCGTGAATTTGATTTCAGTCTGGTTTCATCTTCAGTTAAGCAGTTGACTCCTTTGATCAATTATTTGAAATATGAGTTGGATGCCGGGGACACTTTAGTAATTGAAGAGATTGAAAATCACCTGCATCCTGCAAATCAAATGGCATTGGTTAAATATTTGGCGAATCTGGTCAATGCGGGATTGAACATCATATTGACAACCCACAGCGATTATATTTTAGAGCAGTTCAATAATCTGGTAAGGCTTTCCAATGTCAAATCCGATAAGTTAAATGAATTGGGATTTGCCGATGGGGATGTTTTAAGCCATGAAAAAGTTGCAATTTACAATTTCAGAAATAATCCTTCTTCAGTTTTCAGATTTGACATTAACGAAACAGGTTTTCATGATGGATGTTTTAGTGAGGTCATTGAAGACTTGTATGATGAATCACGCGAGATAATCCGTTCAAAGAGGAGGTGATTTTGTGATTGAAGAATTGCTAAAGGAATATTACTCTTCTGGAAATTTCAAGGATTCTCATTCAATCTTCAAAAAACGGTGCAAGGAGAAAAATTGCATCTTGAAGGGAAATCTGGAGGATTATATCATTTTGGAGGGGGATAATATTGAAAAACAGGTTTCCGGAAGCAAAAGAAAATCAAGTGACTGCATTATAGTCGATAGATTTCCAAAGCAAAATAACGATGTGGATGTTGTTCTCTGTGAACTGTGCAGGGGCAGAAAAGATTTCAAGGAAGTTCGAGAAAAGATCATTAACTCTGCAGATCACATTGTTGATGTTTTTGATGAGTTGGGGATTCACATTGGCATGTTGAAATGTTGTTACTTGGGCAAATATGGGGATTACAAAATAGCCTTGAAATTAATCTCAAAGCCCATTCATGTTAGGGGATTTGAGGAATACGATGTTTTGATTGAAAACTTCGCCTGCGGAACCGACATTGAAACAATTAAAAACAGTTAATGTTTCATTCAGATGTTGCATGTTTTTCTTTTTATTGGGGCCTGAATTAATTGATTCATTAATGGGGGCAATTTTTTTAAATTATGAAAGTCAATTTTAATTTAGGTGTTAAGATGGCTAATTTTGATTCACTTGAAAGTGCTAGAGAATTCTTTTACAAGGACAAGTTTGCAGTAACAACAGGTGTTGTTTTGGATGAGCTGACAGAAGACTATGCAGTCTGCAGCCTTGAGCTGACAGATGATCACAGGAACGCTTATGGAGGCGTGATGGGCGGTGTTATTTTTACATTGGCAGATTTTGCATTTGCCGTTCTCTCAAATCAGATTCATCAGTTGACTGTGGCACAGCAGGTTGACATTCATTATCTTTCCGCTCCGAAAGGCGACAAATTGATTGCAAAGGCTACCTGCCGTAAGAATGGCCGCACATCTTCAATCATCAATGTGGATATCTCGGATGATGTCGGACGTGACGTTGCCCAGTTCATCGGTACAGGATTTAAATTATAATCTCTTTTTTCTTTTTTTTACCTTAGGCATCCGATTGGAAGTATTTTCACTCCGTCTTCTCTTGTGTGGGCGAATTTCCCTCCGGTGATTACAGCTAAGAATTTTGGTTCTTTAATGTACAAATCGGTTTCGGTATTTTTTTCTTTTATGATTTTATCTAATTTGAGTAAGTTTTTAGCTCCTTTTTCAATTTTTTTGCTGCCTAATTTAAATTCTATTAATGCATAGTCTTCATTTTTTAAGCTAAGAACACAATCACATTCCAGGCCGTATCTGTCTCTATAATAAGATACTTGCCCTCCTTTTGAAGATGTGTATGCCATCAAATCCCTATAACAAAGATTTTCAAAAATATGTCCGAAGGTGTCGAGATCAAATAACAGGCCTTCGGGATCCAAATTCAATAGTGTTGTTGCAATTGACGGGTCGATGAATTCTCGTTTATCTGAAGACTTAACTGCGGTTTTTGATCGGATATTGGGATTCCATGCTGGAATATCCACTGTAACGAATAATTTTGATAATGCTTTAAGATAGTCATCTAAAGTTGTATATGCCATATCCGGAAAGTTGCCTCTGACATCTTTTAATATTGTTTGTTTTGTTGCTTCAGTGGAGTTGTTTCGAGCATAGGATTTTAGTATTTTTTCAGCTCGTTTTCTGTCTCTTTTCACTCCATCTACAGTTGATATGTCTGTTTTGCAGATGTTATCTACATAATTTTCAACAACGAATAATTGTGCTTCCTTATCTTCATGAATAACACTTTCAGGCCATCCTCCTCTGCAGGTTGCGAATGCAAGTTCTTCCATTGTCAAATCAGATTCAATGCCGTTTATATCCATATTCGGATTTTCAAACAAGTCTAAAATTGGAAGCTTTCCGTTTGATTCTTTACTTTCATATAAGCTCATTGGAAGCATTGTCATTCTATTTACACGTCCTGTTCCGGTGTGCATTGTTTTATCAAAATCAATTGATGTTGAGCCGGTTAATATGAAGTGCCCATATCCTGGAGTTTTGTCTACCTTTGTCCTTACTGCATCCCACAATAGTGGTGCCATTTGCCATTCGTCAATTAATCGTGGAGTTTCCCCTTCTAACAATTTTGAAGGCATTATATCTGCCAGTTCTAAATAATTTTGCCTATTGTCGGGGTCTTGCAGTTCCAGAACACTTTTTGCATGTTGTTTTGCTGTTGTTGTTTTTCCACACCACTTTGGACCTTCAATTACAATTGCCCCTATCATTTTTAGTCTTTTTTCTATTGTTTCGTCTAATATCCTTTCGTAGTAAATTTCTGGCATGTTCTCATATCCTTTTCGTATTTTTTGTAGACTATAAATTTGTGGTTTTTCACACTATATTTTTGTGCTTTTTTATACTATAAATTTGTGGTTTTTCACACTATATTTTTGTGGTTTTTTATA
>NZ_CAMVPN010000052.1 GCF_947169325.1 uncultured Methanobrevibacter sp.
TTCTCAAATGTTCTTATGTATATTGGTAAAAATCCTTTGAATCTCCAAATTCCTTTCGTAGACATTAGGATTATATCTTTCATCAATAATCTTTAAAAATGCCCGGTTTCTAATCTCTGTAGGATATGTTTCGTCATCTGCAATGCATTTGAATTTTTCCTGGTTTTGCCTTAGATTTACCTCATCAAGACGGACGTCAAAAAGCAGATTTTCCAATCTTCCTTCAGCTTCGCATCTTACATAATAGTTGTAGTCATTGTTTGCAATGTATTTAAGCTCATCGATATCTGAAATACCATTTATTTTGGAGATTCTGTCTCTCCATGTTTTTAAATCCTCAATTTGCGCTTCAACTGCAGATTTAACTTCATCGTCACCATTTTCAGCGATGATTCCTAAGACTTTCTCATTATCAATCATCTTCAAATCATGCCATAGGCTGTCCAGACGTCTTTTGGCCACATCAACAATTTCAGTGTCGTAGCCCCCATTTATGATTTCATCCAAACTTTTCTTAACGTTCAGTTTTGAAACCGCCAACATTTGAATCTCCTTATCCTGATTTAATACAAGATCATCAAGTTGCGCCCTGAATGCATTCTCATTGAATGAATCAGCACCAGTTGATTTGGAGGGAAGATAATTTTTAATCAGCCTGTCTGCAACAATATTGTTCAAAGCGGCAATTGCAATGTCCCTGTCACTTTCATCATGCGCTATTGAGGCCAAATCATACTTGTCTGTAATCTGACTTATCGCTTCTAGGCGAATCTCCTTTAGAGGATAATCCATTGCAATCGTCAAAAGACAGTATTTGAGTTCGATTAGTCTTCTTGCAGCACAATTGCTTATTTCAGTGTTTTCATTGCGGGACAGCTCATCTAAAAAATCGATATCTGATACTTTTGAAATCAAACCAAGGGTTATCTCACCCAAATCCATATGTTTTTTTAGATAGTCAATTAGGAGATGTTCATCTTCAATTTTGTCAAAAGCGACCAATATGACCTTAGGAGATGTTTGCCTTTCAATCAGATTGCGGAGAATTTCCTGGTTTTTGAAATGGACATTACCTATGGCTTTAGTAACGATTAGCTCATTTTCACACTCAAGGACAATTCCTTCCAGAACAGAATTATCGGTAATGAAATTGACTGCCACAATGCTTGCATACTCATCGGAACCATCCCTAAAGACTGATTGGAAATAGTCTTCATAAGAATCCCCGACATTTCGAGAAATTTCAGGCAATCTGCGATATAATGACCTGTCAAATATCACTGAAGTGAATTCATCACCGTCAAGGATTTTGGAAAGTGCAGAGAACCTGTTGAATTCGTTTTCATCGTTTTTGACAACTTCCACGAGCGCATCGATGTCTGTCATGTTTCTGTTTGAAATGGCATCAAGGCGAACGAAAATGTTTTCGTCATTTATGGCTAAATCCTTCAATATATCCTCATCAGTTATTTTTGATGCAGCTTCGCATCGAATAGTCTCATCCGACTGGGATTTTGCAATGTAAATGAAAATTTCCTGAAATTCACTTCCCAAATTCTTACATGCAATCTGCCTTACGATATCTTCAGGGTCAGTTAATGCAAGATGGGCTAAAAGCGAATTTAACCTGTCTTCTTCAAGGAGATTTTCATCCAGAATTCTGTTCAATATTGCATGTCTGATATGGCCCTGCGGATTGTTCATGCACTCGTCAGATAAAAAATCAACATCAGCTATTGTGTTAGCTGCAGTGATTTTAACCATTAGGACAGAATCGTTCCGAAAGATGTCCTTAAGGACATTATCATCTGTGATTTTTGAAACCGCATCCTTTCTAACTTTCCAGTCAGAATCATTCATCGCAATGCTTATTATTTCATTATGGTTTGAATTGGCCATGTTACCACTGATTAATTGAATTAACTTCTCTGGTGCTCTTAATCGATGTTTGGAAATATTATGTCAAAAAGCCTGTCGTCATAGATTTTTAGGTCTGATTTTTCCTCTTTTTTGGGAAAATCGTTGTGCATGAGTGAAATGCAATTCCCCATCCATGCGTCAATCCTCGAAATAATACTTGAATCGAAATCACCGTTGCAGCCGTTACCATAATAAAATATCAAATCGTTAATGTCGCTTTCAATGCCTTCATCAATTGAGTCGGCCTGATTCATCAAATCGAAAATGTTGATTTTAGGGTTTTTTCCTTCATTAATAACCATCCACACAAGAATTGACCTGCAATTGTAGAGATACATCTTAATTACTTTTTTGGACAATTCAGTATTTCTCCTTAAGAGTTTCCAGTTGTTGACTGCAATGCCAGTGTAGTGAAACTTCAAAACCGCCCTGTCAAAATCCGGAAGGTTCTTAAAGATATCCTCTCTCCAATCGATGTAGACTACAGGGCTTAAGATCCATTCCCTCAAATTGGGATTGCTCCTGTAGTGGAGGTAAAGCGCCTTTGTGATGTCCCATCCAACAATGTCCAAATCACCGTCCATGACTTCAATGACATCATTTTTTTGTGATAATGTAACATAATCCCTCTGGCTGTTTCTTTTGAAGATGAAACGAACATCATAATCACTATTTGCATGGCTAAAGCCCCATAATCTTGAACCTGACTCACAGGCATACAAAATCGTGATGTCATTGTGATCTTCTATTTTTTCAAGCTTGCTTATTATTTGAGAAATCATAATCTACAACCCTAATCTAATTAACAATTTAGCCATCATAATTTTAATAGTTATCATTGAAAGTGGATTGAATTTGACATGTCATCGACATTAACGACTGAGATATGCGATTTAAAATCCAATTTGGAAGTGGGATATATATCACCGAGTTCATTTAAGGTGGAAAACATGAAACGTTAATGGTAATGTGAAAAATAGATTTTAACATTTTTGTGCAAGAATTCTCCGGCTTCTTTAACCGGAGAGGTTCAAAACCTTTAAAATATACTTATAAAGCGGAATGCCAATATGGCGAATAAAAGACACCAAATAATTAAATCCTGGAAACTCAAATTCTTTTCTAACAGTTTCGAGTTCAGAAATGATGTCCAATTTTTGAGGGCATTTCCTTAAGCATTTTCCGCAGCCATTGCACTGGCCTGCATTTCCGGATTTTCCCATGATTCCTCCAACATACTGGAAATAATCTATTAATGCAGGATTGATAATGCCCTTGCTCTCAAAGAGGTACTTCTCATTGTATATCTTCAGGCATTCCGGGATATTAACTCCCTGTGGGCAGGGCATGCAGTATCCGCAGGTTGAGCAGTTGATTTTAAGGGAATTTCTCAAAACTCTCTTTACAAGCTCGACCGTTTCAAGCTCTTCAAAACTCATTGACATCGGAGCTGTTTTCTCGGCAATAGCTATGTTTTCATCAATCTGTTCAATGGAATTCATTCCTGAAAAGACGCATGTGACGTTTCTGTTATTCAAAACCCATCTCAGAGCCCATTCGGCATTTGACCTGTCCGCATCTGCATTTCTGAAAATCTTTTCAGCCTCCGAAGGCATTTTTCCTGCAAGGATTCCTCCCTTCAAGGGCTCCATTACAAAAACACCTATACCCTTCGATGCGGCGTATTCAATGCCTTCCATGCTGGCCTGGACGTTCTCATCGAAGTAGTTGTACTGAACCATTACAACATCCCAGTCGTATCCGTCAAGAACTATTTCAAATTCCTCCTTAGGACCATGGTATGAAAATCCGATATGCCTGATTTTGCCTTCACTTTTGGCTTTTTGTAAAAATTCAAGAAGGCCTTTCTTCAAAAGTCTGTTCATTGCCTTCAGGTCTACCGAATGAATGAGATAATAGTCAATGTAATCCCTTTTGAGGCGTTCAAGCTGCTCTGATAACGCTTTTTCCATATCCTCATATTTCCTGATGTGGATTGCGGGCATCTTGGTTGAAATCATCACCTTGTCCCTGTACTCGCCCTGAAGGATTTCGCCTAGAAACTTTTCGCTGTCCCCATATAAATAAGCGGTGTCGATGAAATTGACGCCATTGTCGATGGCATGGTAAATCTGCTTTCGTGCAACTTCCCGATTAATCTTTCCGTTTTTTAATGGCAGACGCATAGCTCCGAAACCCAATGGAGAGATTTCATCGCCGGTTCTTTTGATTAGTCTGTTCTGCATAATATCAAAGAAAAAAAGAGATTTGATAGTTATCATTATGATAACTATTCGTTTTCACGGATGATTTCCTTCATGTACTCAATGAGGTCATCCTTGGAGTCTTCATCATCCATTGCAAATTCAATTGATGTCTTGAGCCATTCGAAGCGGTTTCCTATGTCATAGGTCTTTCCTTCGAATGTGACGCCATAAATCGCATCAAGTTTCTGAAGAGCATCTGTAAGCTGAATTTCACCGCCTACTCCAGGTTCTGTCTCGTCGATTTTGTCGAATATTTCAGGAGCCAGTACGTAACGTCCCATGATTGCAAGGTTGGACGGTGCCTGGTGGGCCAGTGGCTTTTCAACAAGCTTTTCGATATTGTAAACGTTATTCTCTACTTCGGTTCCTTTGATGATTCCGTATCTTTCCACCTTTTCCTTTGGAACCTCTTCGAGTGAAATAGCTGATGCATTGTATTTTTCATAAACGTCAATCAGCTGTTTTGTGCACGGGGTTGGGCCTTTTGTGATTGAATCTCCCAAAAGCACTGCAAACGGTTCGCCGCCGATGTGCTTTTTGGCACAGTAAATTGCGTCTCCAAGTCCCTTTTGCTCCTTTTGCCTTACATAACAGATGTCGGCCAAATCAGTGATTGCGCGAACCTGCCTTAGGCGGTCATCCTTACCTGCACTCTGCAAGGTCTGTTCGAGTTCGAATGATTTGTCGAAGTGATCCTCGATGGACCTTTTGTTTCTGCCGGTAACAATCAGTATGTCATCAATTCCTGAAGCAACTGCCTCTTCAATGACATATTGGATAGTCGGCTTGTCATAAACAGGCAACATCTCTTTTGCTTGTGCTTTGGTAGCAGGTAAAAATCTTGTACCGAAACCTGCTGCTGGAATTACAGCTTTCATAATTTATCACCATATAAGTTTTAGTTGTTAATAGATTTCGAATTAATACATTAAATATGTTATGAAAGAATTACGTTTGAACTTTCGAATCAGTACCATTTCGGATATTCATTTAATAAATCACACTTATAGAATAGGTCCCTCATGCGGTCAACATTGGAAACATCCCATTCATCCAATGCAGATATGTCTTCCAAATTTGAGCAGCGCTGGAACATGCACCAGATGTTTGTCACATTGGAAACGTCCCAATCTCTTAAAGGATTGAGGTCTACCAAACTGGAGCAGCCCTCAAACATGCATCCCATATCGTGCACATTGGAAACATCCCATGATTCAAGACCTGAGAGATCCTTCAAACTGGAGCAGCCCTCAAACATGCACCACATGTGGTCCGCATTGGAAACATCCCAATCCTTCAAAGGAGAAATATCCTCCAAAGAGATACAGCCTTCAAACATACGTTCCATATCGTGTACAGTGGAAACATCCCAATCCTTCAAAGGGGATATATCAACTAAACTGGAGCAATCCCAAAACATTCCATGTATCTTTATTACATTAGAAACATCCCAATCTTTCAGAGGAGACAGGTCTTCCAGCTCAAAGCATTCCTCGAACATAAGTCCCATATTGAACACATTTGAAACATCCCAATCTGCCAAAGAGGAAATGTCCTTTAATGATGAGCATCCCAAAAACATTTTTTTCAAGGTCAGTACTTCACTATTTAGACCCCAGGCCACAATTGCCTTAACGGATCCCAAACCGTTATAATGCTTATATAAATCCGTGTAAGCTGATAAATCTTCGCTGACATATAGAATATCATCTTTATTGTGGACATCATCCCAGCTGGTCAGGTTAGTTCCGTCTTTTAGAATAATGAGGACATTGTAATCCCCTAAATCATAAATGTTTTCGGTTGTTGTATTCAATTTTTCGAATTCTTTCAAGTATTTGCTTGTCATAATAAACAGCCCAAATCCATAGTTAATAATATAGTATGTAAATGCTAGTATTTAATTAGATATGTTATACTCTTGATTGAAAGCTCCAATTCCACCTAAAGCAAATATAAACAATTTAAAAAATATTCATATCGTAATTTGGGCAAAATTCAAATCAGAAAAATTGAGATGGAAAATACGTTTAAAATTGATATTGAAAAATTAAAGCATAAAATAGACTCTCAAAAAAAAAAACATCAAAAAATTATGAAAAAATGGAAATTACAGTTATTTTTTAACTGTAATCCTGTTTGAATTTGTCAATCCGTTATAGCTGGTTTTAATAGTGTATTTGCCCACCTTCAAATTTGAAGGTATCTTGAATGCAGCCAATCCCTTGGAATTGGTTTTCAGCACATAGGTTTTGCCTTTGAATTTGACTTTAACATTCTTCTTGGCAAGTGCCTTTCCTTTGGAACTTAAGACCTTGACTGTGAATTTTCCTGATTTCTTAACTTTTTTGGATACGTTTTTGGTAATCAGAGTTGTCTTGACGGTTATTTTGTTTTTAACCTTGATTTTGCCGTAGGCAACATCAACAGTGTAAGTACCTGGCTTCAGACTGATTTTTAATGTGGCAACACCATTCTTATCAGTGATTACATAGTGATTCTTCTTGTTTATTGTGAATTTGACTTTCTTGCCCACTGCCTTTCCGTTCAAATCAAAGACCTTGACAGAATATGAAATCTTTTTTGCATAGTAAGCTGTCAAATCACTGCTTATGATTGCTTGTTTTGAATCGACATTAACAACTACATTGCCGTTTACACATGTGATGTTCAAAAATCCTGTTTCGGCCGCTTTGTAGACAAATTGTGATGAATAGTTAATCAGTTCATAATAATTTGACAGTTTGCCATCCCTGTCAGTCAGGGTGGTGATGTCATACTTGATGATGACCTTTTGTCCTTTTTCGACAAATTTGCCGTTGTTTGAGAATTTCATCAATAGCCATTTGGACACTCCACCGACCTTTTCAGCCATATTCGGATTTTCAAGAGTATCTCCCCAGAAGTTATAGTCCGCAGCAACATTATATCCCATTATATTCCTATCATATTCGTTGCCAACAAATATTGAGTTCTTAACGCATCCATCTTTTCCGAACCAGTAGATTCCGCCACCCAAAAATGTGGAATTTGCTATGATTGAATGGGATACTGTTCCGTTATTTCCCATCCAACAGATTGCAGAGCCGCACCATGCGCCGTTCTTATCGAACTTGCAGGAGATGACATTACCGTTTGCTCCCCTCCACATGATTGCTCCTCCCGAATCAGGATATCCGACATTGTTATTTATGAATATGCATTTTGAAACTGTTCCGTTTGTTCCACTCCAGACAACTGCTCCCCCTTCGTTGAGTTTAGCACCGTCTGGCCTTACACGATAAGTATGCCAGACGGTTCCATTCTCATCGACAAAAATCTCTTCAGGGTTTTCATACGGATCGTCCTCTATTCCGCTTCCTGTGTTGTTTATGAATCTGCAGTTTTCCAAAAGGCCATCAGTTCCGTTCCAGTAGATTGCCCCTCCTCCGGCAATTCCTGAATATCTTCCGAATGCGTTTCCGTTTACGAAATTGACGTTTCTGATTGTGACATTATTTGCGGTTACGTTGAACATTCTTGAAAGGTGATTTCCGTTCAATGTGTGTCCAGCTCCATCAATGGTGATTGATTTTGATATGACAACCCCCTTGTTTGTGCCGTTGACGTATTCGTAATCACTGTCCAAAACAAGGATTCCTCCTTCAGGAGTCATGCTGACCTCATATGCCAGTTCATCGAAAGTGCCTATGTCACTAACGACTACGTTAATATAGATCACACCATACCAGCTATCAATTGAGTCCCTTTTATCGAATGTTGAGTTGACAATAACGGCATTGGTATTCAAAAAGAGGTTGTTTGGGGAATTTCCTTTAAATATTGAGTTTGCCACTGTTGCATTGTAACCGTTCCAGTCAATTGCACCGCCGTTATATGGGGCAGTGTTGTTTTTAAACCTTGAATTTGAAACAGTGATGTTTGAGCCCCAATTTATGGAAATTGCACCTCCATTCAAAAGGGCGATGTTATTTTCGAAATTGCATGAGTTCACTGAAATGTTGTTTCCACTAATGTAAAGCGCCCCTCCTTCACTGTTAACAATCTGGATATGCAGCTGTGATGGATCAAAGCCATCCCCATCGGTGAGGCTTGCTGCAGCACCAATCCTTACGTCGTTTCGGGTGAAATTGCAGTTGGAAATGCTTCCGGCATCACCGCGCCATAATACCGCACCTCCGGCGGAAGTTGCTGAGTTGTTTTCAAAATTGCAGTCCTCAAGGCTTCCGTTGTTTCCCCACCATGAAATGACGCCTCCCGCAAGGGAAGTTGTCCTGGAGTTTATGAAATTGATGTTTCTGATACATACGTTATCCGCCTTTACCCAGAACACCCTTTTGACATCACGTGCATCGATTGTGTGGTCATTGCCGTCAATGGTTAGGGACTTATCGATGACAATATAATCGTTTGTTGAATTTGTGCTTATGTAGTCGCATTCCAAACTAATAACCTGACCTTCATGGCTTTGATTAATTTGAATGGCCAGATCATCAAGATTCGAAACATCAGTGCTGTTTGAATCATCCGCACTGACATTGGACATACATAAAAAGATTACAGCCAAAACGATAAAAACGAACGTGATTTTCCTCAACAACATTAAACCTCCTGTGTAGAAAGTAATATGTTCTTTAAATGTTAAATAGTTTTTACAAAAATAGTTATCGGAATAGTGCGGGGGACGGGACTTGAACCCGCGAAGGGACTAACCCACTAGGCCCTCAACCTAGCGCCTTTGACCGCTCGACCACCCCCGCATAAAAACAAAAGTAGTTATAAAAAAATATATTTTTCACATTATATAAACTTAACGATTTTAGCATAATTTTATGGTAACCTCCAAGGTTTTTCCATTTTTTAAATCGCAAATCAACTCACGGTCAAGATCCCTTGCCGCCTTGTCTGCCCGAATCATAAGTGTCCTGTCGCAGGTGTAATCGCTTTTGCGGCATACAATGTCTGTCGGATGTGTCAATGTCAAATCCTCATGGCCCCAACCTGTGATTTCGTCAAATCCGTTTTCTGTTTTAAGCTCTACGATTATCCTGGTGCTGGAGTCGGCAATCCTTTCCTTGAACTCATCTGGAAAGTTAAGCATTGTCTGGTCCATGTCAACTCCTATGATGCAGTCTGCAGTCGGACCTATTTCGGCATCCTTTGTAATCTCGAATGTTGACTTGTGAAGTGAGGTGACATTCCTGTGGCCCTTGGTGAGAATCTTGAAAATCATGATTATATGTTAGGCATGAAAAATTAATAAAATTTTTGATGGAAAATTAGGCGAAAATTTCTATAGCGAATGCTTGAAATAACGATTAATAATTTTAATTGTTAATTATGAAAAGTATGAAATAATAATATGTACATTAAATTAAATGAAACATTGATGCTAAAATGAAAAAATGAAATGACCAATTATATATGTAAAAAATAAAATAGGAGAAGTTTTATAAAAAACTTCTATCTTTTGATTGTTATGGTCTTCGTCAGCTTGCATTTGCCATAGATTGACTGTATTTTGTATTTACCGACATTAAGGTTTTTGATTGATGCTGTAGCCACACCTTTGCTGTTGGTCTTGGCAGTGTATTTTTTGCCATTGACCTTGAAGGTTACCTTCTTGTTTTTGAAGGCCTTTCCGTTGGAGTTTACAAGTTTTGCTGAATACTTGACAACACCGGATTTCTTTTTGGAAATGCTTTTGGCGGAAAGCAAATTCTTGACCTTAATCTTATTTGATACCTTGAAACCTCCGTAAACAGTGGTTATTGTATAAGTTTTTGGAGACAATCTTATGGACAGTTTTGCATATCCCTTGGAATCGGTTTTAGCCTTGTAGGTTTTACCTGCAACCTTGAATGTCACGACCTTGCCTGCACCGATTGGCTTTGCATCGTTTGTGTAGATGCGTACCTTGAAATTGGTCTTTTTGCCGTAATAAATGGAAAGATCCTTATTTTCCATTATTTTATAATAGATTGTAATCTTGTTGGCGAGTTTCTCTCCAGTTGCAGGATTTACAGATGAAATTGTGTATGTTCCTGCCTTGATGTTGACGTTCAATCTGGCAATTCCGTTCGGAAGTGTTGTTGCGGTGAATGATTTGCTTCCTATCTTGAATGTGACCTTTTTATTTGACAGGGCCTTTCCGTTGGAATCGACAAAGAGAGCGAAGTATTGAGTACCGCTGCCATAGAGTTTAACGACATCCATTCCTTCAACGGTAGTCCAGATTACAACTGAAGCGTTTGCAGAGACTGAATGGTATTTGTCGGAGCCTTCGTATGTGACAGATGCTGTGTAGTTTCCAGGCTGTAGGTCAATGTCTGCATAGGCAATACCCTTGTCATTGGTAACAAGATCGTATTGCTTGTTTGCTATCTTAACTGTAATGTCCTGATTTGCAAACGGACGGTTATTGGAATTTTTCAATAAGATCTGCAGTTTTTCGCTACCCTTGTAGTATTTTACAAGATTGGTTACGGTGAGATTGGCGTCAAGCAAATCGTCGACAACCTTGAAGCTGCCGGAATATGTTTCGGAAGTGAAGTTTTCATCACCTTCGTACTCCACGACATATGTGTAGTTGCCTACAGCCATTTTTCCGATAACCAAAGATCCGCTTCCGTCCCTGACATTGATGTTGTAGGAAGAGCTTCCGATTCTTAATGTCACTTTTGAGGTGATTTCTTCACCGTCACTTGATTTCAAGTCAACTCTGCATATTACCCTGTCGTTTACACCTGCATCATTGATTTCGACATTGAGAACTGCTTTTCTTTGGGATATGTTAAGCAGATAGGTGGTTTCAGATGAATAGTAATTCTTGTCACCCAGATATTTTGCAATGACTTCGTACTGACCTGTATCCAATGGTGCAATATACCATGTTGAGGCTGAATCCTTAACCGGCTTGTTTCTAGGTGAGAAATAGCCAATCATACTGAATGACACGCTTCCTGTAGCACCCGGACTCAAGTCAGCGTAGATTCTTATGTTTTCCTTGAGATAAACCTCTTTTACATATACTTCAATTGTTGAATTTGCCTTTGATACAGTAAATTCAGTTGAGTTTTGTGATGAAATGTAGTATTCGTTTCCAAGATATTGGGCTGTGACGTTATATTTTCCAACATCAATGCCTGTGAATTTCCAGACTGCCTTTCCGTTGGCGATTTCAATGTCTTTTGTAAGGTCTGCAACGCTGAATCTAACGGTTCCTGTTGCATTGTCGCTTAAGATGGCTTCAACAACAATTTCCTTTGCATAAACAGTGTCATTGACTGACAATGCAATGTCTGAAGCAAATTCCTTGACATAGAAGTTTGCAGTCTTATTTGCAGCATTGTAATTGCCGTCACCGACATAAGAGACATATATGGAATAGTTGCCTTCAGCAAGCTTTGAGAGATTCAGTGAAGCCTGTGAGTCTTCAATTGGGATTTTAAATTCTGTGCCGTTGAAAACAAAAATGATGTCCCCTGTCGCATTTGCCAAACCTGTCACCTTAATTATCTCATCGATGTAAGGTGTTGCTGAGCCGACAGTGACTGTCCATGGCAGGTCTGACTTTTTGACATTGAATTCAGCTGTTTTGGTAATGTTTGCAAATGCATTGCTGTATGCTGCATTAACCATGTATTTTCCAACGTCCAATCCTGAGATGTTGTAAACTGCAGTCCCGTTGATGATATCAACCGCTTGGGTGATGTTGGAGGCTGTCAAACGGATTGTGCCGTTTATGGCTCCATTGAATTCTGCAACTATGCTTTCAACATCCCCGTATGAAATGTCATTAACTGTTAAGTTGAAGTCCAATGGATTGGCCTGCAGAGTGTTTGAGATTGTAGCATTCTTGTATGTTGCAGATATTGAATATTTTCCTGCAGCCAGATTAAGAGTATAATATGCATATCCGTCATTGTTTGTTGTGATGTTGTGCTTTTCGCCGTTGAAATCGATTGTAACTATTCTGTTCGGCATAGGAATTCCTGTAACTTCAATTAGCCTTACTGAATATCTGAAGTCGTTTCCTTCATATCCTGTGGAGTTCTCTCCGATGAATACGAAATCGTCGTCCAATCCGATTGTAGTGTTCCAGGTTGAATCCTCAAAGTACATGTCCCCCACATAGAATACGAAGACATAATTTGTTCCGTTGTCGAACTTGACATTGAATTTGGCCTGTCCGTCTGTGAGGTTTTGCCTGTATACGTGGTAGTTCACATAAATTCCGACTTCACCGGTACAGTTGGAATAGTTGGTTTTGACGGTTATTGTTCCGTTCCTGTTCTTTTCATCCTGCACTACATTGACGTCCAGCTGTGTAGGTGTCCTCAATACCTTGAATGAAGTGGATGTGATGACCGGATGATACCTCAAGTCCCCGTCGAATATGAGTGTTACGTTATATTCTCCGCCGCTTAAATTGGAAATTGTAACATTTGTAACCGCATTGTCGATGAATATTGTTTCGTTGTCGCCGTTTATGATAAGTGTCGCTTCGCCTCTAAGGGAATCAGGTGAAACGCTGATTGTTATTGTTGCGTTTTCACCGACGTTAATGTCGGATGAGGATATGTTTATTGCGCAATCGTAACGGGTCACGTTCAGGATTCCGCTTACGAATGCAGGGTTGTAGAATGTGGTTTCAACGAATTCCAATGTAATGTTGTATTCCCCTTCAGCGAAATTGCTCAGAGATATTGTTGTATTTCCGTTGTAGAGGTAGACTATCTTTTTCCTGACTCCGTCGATGTAGAGTATTGCCTGGCCCTGAACGCCTTTTGGAGACAGTTCAACGATAGCCTGACCTTTCTGACCTACCTTGATTTCCGGAATATTTATTGCCAGATTAACATCCTGCTTTTGAACATAGACAGAGGATTTGTTGAATGCCTTGAAGTAGTCTTCATTTCCATCATAAATGATGTCAACAGTGTAGTTTCCAGGATTCAATTCTGAAATGACACATTCTCCTTTTCCCTTAATCAGGTCAACGACATGTGTCTCCCCATCGATTTTCAAAAGAACGACGCCTGTTGGAACTCCATCGTCCCTGCCTGTGACTTCCACATTGACGATGAGGTCATCCATGTAGGTAATGTTTTCTGCCATGGAATACCTGACGTATGATAGTGTCTTTCCGACATCGACAATTGCTGTCTGGTTGAATGAAAAGACATCAGCGACAACGTCATATGATCCCTTGTTTTGGGTGTAGTTGAATGTGAATTCACATTCTCCGTTGGTCATCGGCTTGTTTTCAACTATCTGCTTGCCGTTTACTGAAGTGGTGAATGTCACGTTGAACACAGGCAGCAGATTGATATTGCCAATAATGTCAATGTTGTTTGTCCATGATGCCTTTAAAGTTACTGAATCTGAAATGTTCAGCTTTGAGTAGTCCGGTGCCAATTTGAAAATCAGCCATGAGTTTACACCGTCAACATTGATTTTTGTACCCTTTGAATAAGGGTTTTCGTTGGTGGCCCACCAGTTGTTGTCAAGGCTTTTAATATCCCCTCCGTTTATGTAAACATCACATGCCACTCCTTCATATTCGCTGTTGTTGATGAATGCTGAGTAGGTAATGTTCAGGTTTCCTATGCTGTAGATGTTGGGTGAACCTTTAAATAACGGCATATCATATAATGCTGTGTTGTTTCTGAATATACTTCCCCTAGCGGTCAGGTTTCCTGAATTGTAGATGACTCCATAGATGAAGTTGAAGTTTGCCCTTTTGATTGAGCTGTTCTCAATGATTGAATTCAGAAGCACGAAATTGCCTGTGTTGTAAATGGCTGAGCCTTTGCATTCCTGAAGTGCAGTTGCATTTGAAATGATTGAATCCTCCATCAGCAATTCGCCATCATTCGCTATGGCACCGCCGTATCCGTAGTCGATGCAGTATGCATCAAGGAATGATGAATTCGAAATGCGTGTTTTACCGTTGTTGTATAGGCTTCCGCCATAAGAGAACAGTCCTGATGTTGAAAGTGCAGTGTTGTTTATGAATCTTGAATTGATAATAGTAAGGTCACCGAAATTGCTTATTGCCCCACCATAAGTATTGTTATCCTTGTTATCGTGGTGAATCACATTATATTCAAATGAGCAGTTGTCGATTGAAACTGTGGCTTTTTTAATGTCTAATGCTGCTCCGTAGACCTTATCCTTATATGAAATGGAATATGATTCCGGGGACTTGTATGCGTTTATGAATCTGATGTTTTTGAAGCTGACTGTTACTCCGTCCCTAACTTCAAAAAGGTAATCTGAACCCTGTCCGTCAATGACTGTATTATCTGATCCTATCAGGGTCAGTGATTTGTCAATTGAAATTCTTGTATTTAAAGCGGTTTTATACTCTCCGCTGGCAATGTATATTGTGCCGTTTTCACGGGAGTTTTCAACGGCAGCCTTGATTGAATCCAAAGGGCTTGCCTGTGAACCGTCGTTGGATGGCCTTCCATTGGCATCCACATATACTGCATTTATATCATCCGCACCGTTTAGATAATCATTATCAACGTGATTTAAAATATCTGTCGTGTTTGAAGTACTGTTTGTAGCATTGGCGGTAGATACTGACAATAATATCAAAATAAAGAATAATATAAACACCACTTTATTAATTTTCAAAATTTATACCTCACATATTATTAATTATACTTTATTAAAAGTAATTTGTCAATGATATGTTAAGTTATCAAAAAGATGTTATATAAAATTATCTAATTTAATTAGATTAAAATAAAAAAAAAGAGAAATTAGTTGAAACAACTAATTTAATTGAATCTAGATTTTTTTCGTCTGAATCCAATGAATATCAAGATTAAAACCGGAACAATGAAAAATATTGACGGGATGAACCTGTCATCGCCTTTTTCATCAATCTCATAAGCCTTTTTGCTTACACTGTCAGATTCACTGGCACCTGATTCCAAACCTTTTGAGGATTTGGACTGACTTGCAGCACTGCTTTCCCCTTCAGTGGATGGTGTTGCATCGGAATTGTTGGAAACCGCATTAACATCCTTTCCATCGTATGAGGTCGTATTTACAGAACCTCCTTCAGTATTGGAGTTTATGAAATTAATCAGATAATCCTTAAGTGACATTCCTTTTCTGGATGTGTCTCCGCTTTTTTCTCCCGGAGTGAACTGTCCCTGATTTTGTGACTCTGATGAGTCCTTGTTGGTTCCGTCATCCTCCTGAGGATTTATCGGAGAGCCACCTTCATTTGAAGTTCCAGGAATCAACGGATTGAATGAATACTTGTTTTTGTTTTCACCGTTTGAAAGCTTTGATCCGTCAATCTTGTTTGAAATGTCCTTGTCGTTTTTAGGAGTTGAGTAATCGTTTGTGTCTCCATTGTCCACATTGTTGTTGTTCAATGCGAAATAGTCAAATGCCCTAATGACCTGATTGTTGTAGAACTCTAAACCGTTATGAGAGCTGACGTCCCAATATTTGAAACCGCCGTTCCCGTTGTTAACTTTGGAATTGTATGAAACCAAAAGGTTATTCAGGACCTTCGAATCCACAGAAGACAACAGATTCACGGCGTAATATCCGTCGCTGAACACAGTATTGTTCTGGATGTCGTATTTGTGGTCTCCACTTGTAGACTGGCGGTAACTTATACCATAGATGTTGTCATCCACTGAAACGTCACCGACGCTGTGGACTTCGATGGAATTGTTGATGATTGTGGCATAGGTGTCCTGAGATTCGATTCCTGCCACTAGAGCCCATTCATGGGTTCCTGCCAGTCCTGTAACGTTGATTCTGTTGTTTGTAATTATGATTGAAGTAGCACCATAGAAGTTCTGTGAATAGATTCCAATGTTCGGACCGTTTGCAAAGGAATACAGGTCATTTTCAGTGATTGTCACGTTTGCTATAGGACCTGTCACCTGAATCGGGTAAGCCGTACCCGCTGCAAGCTTACCTCCGGTTGTTATTATTGAAATGTTATTGTGACATGCTGTCAGGTTATTCAAGTTATAGATATCCAGACCGTAAAGATAGTTGTCGGTTCCCGGATATGTCAAGAAGTCTGTCATGAATATTGAATTGTTGCATATTAATGCGTTATCCGATTTACTTATTAGCATGCAGTCCAAGGAAGGATACAAGTTTTCAGGCCTTTTGTTGACTTCTGAAAAAAGGCTGTTTCCTATGAATGATATGTTGTTGCAGCCTTCGATTCCGACTGTCAAGACCAAATCGGAAGCAAGTTCGGCACCACCTGGGCCGAATATGATATCTTTAAGAGGCAAGGCTGAAACAAATGTGTTGTTTTCAATCAAAGCGTCCCTGCAGTCCATAAGCTTTAGAGCACAGTTGAAAACATCTACATCATCATTGTGACCTTCAAAGTTAATATAAGAGTTTATAATCTTTAAATTCTTTATTGGATCATTTTCAAATCCCATTGCATAAATACCGTAAGCCTCCACGTTTTTCGGAACAATGTAGTTGATATTGACACCGTTAATCAGGACATTGTTTGAATAAATCTCAATTCCCGCACCGTCATTTTCTGCAAATTCACTATCCAAATCGATATTCAAATCCTTTAGAGTAATGTTATCCGCATCCAGCTCGAATACGGTGTTCTTTAGATTGTAACCGATTCCCTTGAATGTGACGTTCTTGGCGCGAATGCATAATTTTCCGAGATTTTCAAAATTCTGGTTGAATATGAATGTCTTGTCCGAGAATGTGGACTTCAAAGTATTTTTGGTAAAATAATTATCGAAGTTATCTGAATCAATGTAAACCGTATCGTTTAAAACCAGGTCAGGTTCGTCCGGAACCTCCTCATCATCAGCGCCCAATACAATTGCCTCGCTTAAAGAGAGGGCTTGTGAAACGTCAGTGTGGTTATTTTCCAGACTGGAGTTTGTCAAATCGGAAGCTGATACCGCTGACATTGATACAACAATAGCAATAACCATTATCCCAAGCAACAGTTTATGATCTCTTCTTATATATTCACCTCCTTGAGAGTTATTTCTCAAGCAATCAGATAAATCATAAAATTGCTAAAAGATATTAGATATTATGTAAAAAATCGTTTATAAAGTTATCCTTAAAATTAGGTCAATATTAATTAAAAAAATAAAAAAAGTAGTGAGAAAAAATTAATCTCACTAGTTAATTGTTATTTTTGTTTTTGCGCTTGATGAAGCGTAGGTCTTATCGCCTGCAAATTTAACGGTAGCGGAGAATTTACCTTTCTTAGTTATGCTAAGTTTGAAGGTAGCCTGTCCTTTGTCGTTGGTTTTTGCAGAGTAAGTTTTTCCGTTGACTTTAATGGTAACTTTTTTACCTGCTTTGAGGTAAGTTTTACCGTCAATGGATGATCCTTTGTCTGTTTTGAGGGTTACAGTGTAGGATTTGGTTTTTGCACTTGCTTTGTAGGATTTTGCAGAAGCACTAATGCTGGTTTTCTTGAGATTTACTTTAATTAAATTAACAGTAAATGTACCATTGTACTCGTCATCACCTAAGAATGCAGTTGCAAAGGTGTATTTTCCTTCCTGTTTCAAGTTGATTTGCAATT
>NZ_CAMVPN010000053.1 GCF_947169325.1 uncultured Methanobrevibacter sp.
AATTATATAAGTGAAGGCGCAATTCATTCAGTGACTGGAAATGTTACTTTGTCTAATAATATTTTGGATGTTAATGATGTTATGCAGAGTAATAATTTCACATATGTTCAAAATTTAATAGACAAGGCCGATAGTGGGGATACAATCTTTATAGATGGATTATATTATGGTTTTGGAATACCAATCAGAATTACAAAAAGTTTAACATTAATTGGAACAAATAATGCAACATTAGATGCAAGAAAACTATCAAAAATATTTTATATAACTGCAGACAATGTTACACTTAAAAACATGTGCTTCACAAACGGATACTCACAAAACGGAGGCGCAGTTTACTTCAATAGAACTGGTATTGTTGAAAATTGTAATTTCATAAACAACACCGCAAATGAGGATGGCGGTGCAGTCTACTTCAATTGTTCCGGCACTGTTGAAAATTGTAATTTTACCAACAACAGGGCAAATTACGCTTGGGGCGGTGCAGTTTTCTTCTTGGACCAAGGTAGTGTGAAAAACTGTAATTTTATCAACAACACTGCTTCTGAAGAGGGTGGTGCAGTTTACTTTGCTGGTAATGGTGAAGTGATAAATTGTAATTTTACTAACAACAGTGTTTCTATAGATGGTGGTGCCGTTTTCTTTAATGAAGATGCTACTGGTAATGTGACATATTGTAATTTTATTAACAATACTGCTTCTGTAGATGGTGGTGCAGTTTGCTTCTGGAGTATCGGTAATGTGGCCGATTGTTATTTTGCCGGTAACACTGCTTCTTCTTCTGGTGGTGCGGTCAGTATGGATTCAGGTAATGTGATAAATTCTATTTTCACAGCCAACAAGGCAGCCAGAACTGGTGGTGCAATATATGTTGGTGAAAAATCAACCAACAACAATTTCTCAGGCCAATTCTATAATAATCATGCAGGACAAAGCGGTGGAGCAATATTCTTCCGCAATTCAGTCGAAAACAATACTTTCGATGGCATTTTCAAGGACAACACCGCAGGCTACGGCGCAGGAATGTTTTTCTACAAGAATGCAAACGGCAATAAGATTGAAGGCGAATTTATAAACAACACTGCCAAATCCTGTGGTGGAGCAATGTTTTTCTACAGCACAACCGATAAAAACAACTTCTCAGGCATTTTCATCAACAACAGTGCTTTAGGTCTGCTTGATCCGACAGTCGGAAACGGAGGGGCAATAACATTCAAGAACGTATCCACCAACAGCATTTTCACTTGTGATTTCATTAACAACACTGCAAACCTGAACGGTGGAGGCGTAAACTACCGTGAAAGTCCTTCCAACATCACATTCAACTCTAACTTCATAAACAACACTTCCCCTACCGGCGGAGGAGTCAATTTCTTTGAAACATTCGAGAATGTCGTATTCAATGGAGAGTTCATCGGCAACTCAGCAGATAAAGGTGGTGCAATCGCCACTGTAGATGGAATCATCAGGAATGTTTCATTCAAGGCCAATCATGCTGAAGATGAGGGTGGAGCAGTTTATTTCAAAGGATCCGCTGTGGTTGAGAATTGTAATTTCACTAACAACACTGCAGACTATGGTGGTGCGGTTTACATTTTTGGCACTGGTGAAGTGAGGGATTGTGTTTTTATTAATAACACTGGTTTTGAATTTGCTGGCGCTTTAATGATGATTTACGGTACTGTGAGTGATTCCAGTTTCACCGGCAACACTGCACACATTGGCGGAGCTGTCAGAATCAACGGTGAAGCTACTGTGACAAGGTGTAATTTCACTGACAACACTGCAACATTGGAAGGTGGTGCAGTCTACTTAGGCTCCCCAGGTAATGTGACATTCTCCAATTTCATCGGCAACAAAGCAACCGGCGACGGTGTTGGGGGCGGAGCAGTCCTCTTATATGAGGGGGGCAATGTATCATATTCCAATTTCACCAATAACCATGTATCCACTGATGGTGGAGCGGTTCACTTCTATGATAATGGTACTCTAAGCGATTGTAACTTCTATGATAATGAGGCTGGAGTTACTGGTGGTGCGGTTTACTTCTATAATGATGGTACAGTTTCAAACTCTAATTTCATCGGCAATGAAGCGAATGGTGAGAAAAGTTCTGGTGGAGCAATTTGCTTTGATGAGGCAGGAGATGTTATAAATTCTATTTTCACAGCCAACAAGGCAACTAGAACTGGTGGTGCAATATATGTTGGTGAAAAATCAACCAACAACAATTTCTCAGGCCAATTCTATAATAATCATGCAGGACAAAGCGGTGGAGCAATATTCTTCCGCAATTCAGTCGAAAACAATACTTTCGATGGCATTTTCAAGGACAACACCGCAGGCTACGGCGCAGGAATGTTTTTCTACAAGAATGCAAACGGCAATAAGATTGAAGGCGAATTTATAAACAACACTGCCAAATCCTGTGGTGGAGCAATGTTTTTCTACAGCACAACCGATAAAAACAACTTCTCAGGCATTTTCATCAACAACAGTGCTTTAGGTCTGCTTGATCCGACAGTCGGAAACGGAGGGGCAATAACATTCAAGAACGTATCCACCAACAGCATTTTCACTTGTGATTTCATTAACAACACTGCAAACCTGAACGGTGGAGGCGTAAACTACCGTGAAAGTCCTTCCAACATCACATTCAACTCTAACTTTATAAACAACACTTCCCCTACCGGCGGAGGAGTGAATTTCTTCAAAACCTTTGAAAATGTAGTATTCAACGGTGAATTCATAGGCAATTCCGCAAGATTTGGTGGTGCAATAGCTGCTTATGACGGAATTATCAGTGATGTTTCATTTAGGGACAATATTGCCGTAATGGGCGGTGCAATTTACTTTAACGGCACTGGTGAAGTTTCAAACTGTATTTTCACTAACAATGAGGCTGTTGCTGAATATGATGGTGGCGGTGCCATATCCATGATTTCAGGTAATGTGATCGGTAGCGTTTTCAAAGCCAACAAGGCAAGCGGTGTTGGCAGTATGGGAGGTGCTGTCTTAATTGAAAATTCCGGTAATGTGACCAACTGCAGGTTTGAAGATAACTCCGCAGAATTTGGTGGAGCTGTCTCATCTGACAGGACCGTTAATATCGCTGATTGTAATTTCACAGCCAACCGTGCATCAGTAGAGGGCGGTGCTTTCTATACTGGTTCCTGCAATATTGAAAATTCCAATTTCACCAACAACATTGCAAGTAATGGGAGATACAGTGGTGATGGTGGTGCTGTTTACATCAACGGCAATGCCACTGTGGTAAATTGTGATTTCATAGGCAATGAGGCCGGTGTAGGTTCTGCAATTTACTTCTGGAATCTCCACGAATCCAAACACGTCAGGTCCATTTCCCACTCCACATTCCTGAACAATAAGGCAAATATGGATTCTATAGCCCCATTTACTTTAACAGTCAATGGAACTAATATTGAAATTGCTTTCCATGGTAACAATAACCTTTTTAATGCAATATTGTCCAGACTGAAAGGGGATGTCAATGTCACAAACGTTACCTACTGGGGAGCAAGCGGTATTGAGAACACTGGTGATTCCACTATTGTGCCTGTCATGTTATATACACAAGCCGGCCAGAACGTTACTGTTAGGGGTGTTGTCGACGGTGTTGAAGTCAATATAACTAGAAGCACTGACGCTGAGGGTAAAATAGTCCTTGAAAATGTCAGAGAGTATAGTATAACCGTAAGCCACGATGAGGATTCATACTACTTCTCTGGAAAAACATTTTTCACAAGCAGGCAGTTAAGCTTAAACATGACTGATATCACAACCAACGACTTTACAGTCAACATAACTGCAAAATCTGACATATTTGAAGAGTATATGTCTGGTGAAATGATTTTCAGGGTTGACGGTCAAGAACTCTACGCAAGTTATGCAGGTAATGGAACCTGGTGGGCAATGCACACATTTGATGATTTCGGCACTTACAAGGTCAGCGCATTATTCAACGGACCATACAATGTAATCGTCCGCAATGGAACTATAGTCGTAAATAAAATCAAAACAGAAATAACCGGATCTGCAATAACTGCCACATATAATGTGAACAAATATCTTGTAATCACATTAAAGGACGGTACCGGCAAGGCTTTAAGCGGCGTTAAGGTGACTGTTAACTTGAACGGTGCTAAAACCTACACTACCGACAGTAACGGTCAGATTAAGGTTTCCACTAAAGGGCTTGCTCCTAAAGCATACACTGCCAAGGTAGCATTCAACGGAGATGCCGTTTATGACAAGTCCGCTAAGGATATTAAAGTCACCGTTAAGAAGGCCACTCCTAAACTGACTGCCAAAAAGAAAACCTTTAAAAGGTCAGTTAAGGTCAAGAAGTACAGTATTGTTCTTAAAAACAATGTTGGAAAGGCAATCAAGAAGGCAAAGGTCACCATTAAAATCGGCAAGAAAACCTTCAAGGCCAAAACCAACAGCAAGGGTAAGGCAACCTTTAAAATCAAGAAATTGACCAAGAAAGGAAATTATAAGGCTAAAGTATCCTACAAGGGCAGCAAGTACTACAATAAAGTGACTAAAAAAGTGAAAATCCGAATCAAGTAGATGCATCATGCATCTACACTATTTTTTTTATTTTAACTTGAGGGTGGGACACGAACTCACTAATTTTTAAATTTTTTTTACTTATTTTTCCTTTAATTTTATATACTATGAAGTACAATCTATTATTATAGATATAAATCTTTATGGTTGTTTTATTTATGGTTTTAAGAGATGATACTATTAATCAGACCATGTTGGTGCCTATGGACTTGAGGAAATTGATTCCAAAAGACCATCCGTGTTATTTTATTAAAAATGTGGCTGATTATATTGATTGTTCCAAAGCGAACCGTGAGTTTGCTGATACGCCTGGTGAATTTGCGTATCCTCGTGAATTATTGCTTAGACTAGTTTTGATGAGTGTTTTTGATGGAGGGTTATCCTCACGTGAGATTGAGCGAAGAACTCAAACTGATGTTGGTTATATGTACTTAGCAGGCATGCAGCATCCTAGTTATCGTACAATTTTGAGATTTAAGCGCGATTATTCTGATCTGATTGATGAAGCTTTCAAAATGACTATAAAAATTGCAACCGAAGAAGATTTAGTTAAAATCCATCATGTAAGTGTTGATGGGACTAAAATAAAAGTAAAAACATCAATTAACAAATTGACAAACGAACAGCAATTAAAAATAATGAAACAACATCTTGAAAAAAGCATTAAATTAGACGAAGAAGAAGACGAAGAATTAGGTGAAGAATCAGGAAACAGTGTTCCAGAAACATTAACTGATGAAGAAAAATTCAAAGAAGTCTTTGAAAAAGTCAATAAATCTTCTAAAGATGATAGGAACAAAGAAAAATTAAGAGCTTCCAGTAAAAAGCTCTTAAAGCAAGCTGAAGAAAATCCAGAAAAAATTCTCAAAAAGGTTGAAAAACTTGAAGAAAAACTCAATGACTCTGAAAAAGACGTTATTAGCATAAATGACTCTGATGCAAGGTTCATGAAGAATAAAAAAGGACGATGGGAATTTGATTACAATGCACAAATCGCAGTAGACGAACACAAAGGAATAATAATCGCATCACACGTTACCAATAATCCAAGCGATCATCACGAACTTATTCCAGCAATAGAACAAGTAAAATCAAATTTAAGTGAAATATACAATGAAATACCATCTAATTTCCAAGTAAGCGCTGATAATGGATATTCCACTGACATAAATGCAGAATATCTCGAACAAGAAGGATTAGATGGTTAAATATCTTCACGAAAACTCGCAAGAAAAGAAAAGAAATATAATTTAGCCGAAAAACCATTTTCAAAGGATAATTTCAATTACGATAACGAAATAAGAACATATATTTGCCCATTAGGACAACCATTGTACTGTGTGAAAGAATACGAATACAAAGACAAACCAAGAATTGCTCATTGGACAAAAGAATGCAAATCATGTCCTGTACAAGAGTATTGCGCAAAAAGCCAACGATATAAAACGATTAGCGATTACGGAAATCCTTCCAAAATCAGAATGCAACGGAAAATGGAAACTCCTGAAGCGCAAGAAATCTACAAATTAAGATCAAAAATAGCTGAATTACCATTTGCAAACATGAAACAAAACATGCACTTGACAGAATTCACAACAACAGGATTAAAACAAGTAAATACTGAATTCAAACTATACGCAATTGGGCACAACCTAAAAAGAATCTATAATGAAATAAACATGAAAAATAACTAAAAATAAAAAACAACAAAATTTTTTCTAAAAATAGAAATTAGTTAAAAAATTTTGCGTCCCATCTTCAAATTTTCGATAGTGGTATAACTATTTCATGAGTCATATTGATTCTCAAACCCAATTATTATAATTTTGATATCATTAGACCGATTCTAAAATAAAAAGAAAAAAATAAATGATATAATCATTTAGTATTCGTAGAAACCTTTACTCGCATTGATACCAGTTTCACCGGCATCTATTTTTTCTTTAAGTTTTAGGGCAATTTTGCCTTGGGTTGTCTCAGGGTCTTTGGACCTAGGATCCATAATAATAATGTTATATGCAGTTACAAGACCTACAACATCTAAAATTTGGAATGGTCCGTTTGGTGCACCTGTGGCAAGTCTCCAGGTCAGATCAATTGTTTCTGGTTCTGCAACTTCTTCAGCCCATAATGCTTGTCCTGCAGATAAGAACGGAACGAGCAATGAATTAAGTACGTATCCTGGTTGTTCTTTTAAGACTTTAATTGGAACCATGTTAATGTCTTCTGCAAACTGGACAATGGCATCAAAGTATTTTTGTTCAGTTCCAGGATGTGGCATGACTTCTGCAGTGTTTTGAGCCCATATGTTATTTGCAAAGTGGAATGCAAGATACTTCTCAGGTCTTCCGGTGTATTCTGCAAATTGGCTTGGAAGTAAAGTGGATGAGTTTGTCACAACAATTGTTTTTTCTGGAAGATATTTAGCTAACTCTTCATAAAATGCGATTTTTTGGTTAGGATCTTCTGCAATTGCTTCAATTACAAGGTCAGCATCATTTGCTGCTTCTTCATAACTTGTAGTTAATGTCAAACTGTCAAATGCTTTTTGAGCTTGCTCTTTTAAAGAATCTATCTCTTCATTGCTTAGGTCAGTTTTTTTACTAAATCCTCTACAGTATGCAGTTTTATCGGTTTTCATTTGTTCAAGTGTGCCTAAATAGATGTTCAACAATCTTTCAAATTTAGGTTTGGCTCTTTCAATTGAACCTTCACTTCTTAACCAAACGGTCACATCAAATCCACAGAATGCGGATTGATAAGCAATCTGACTGCCTAATACTCCTCCGCCTGCTACTACAACTTTTTTAATATTCATTTAAATCACCAACTAAATGTATGAATTATATTTCATCAAAAAATTAAAAAAACTAAATATAATCCGATTTGTTATTATAATATTTAAAATATTTAAAATTTTTTAAATAATTCTATACTTTTCAATGTTTAAATTACAGTTCGGGGAATCATCTGTTAAATAGGTATTTGGGTAGATGGTGTAGCAAATTCGAATTTAAAGCTAGTTAAAGGAATCAGAAGTTGCATAATCAGAATTCTCCATTGTTGATTGGTGATGTTAAAGATAATGATGTTGTAAAAAAGGTTAGAGAACATAGTTTCATTGAAACTCACGAAAAGTTCTACCACTTATGCATATTTTTCAATCAACTTTATACAAATATTTTGAATTAATATTCATGAAAAGAAAAAGTAGCTATTAATTATATATAATTTAAAAAAGTAAAATATTATTAATTAACATAATTGAGGTATTATATGAAAGGAGATGTATATTACGGTAAAGGTATCCGAGAATTAAAAGATGAGTATCCTGATTTGTATGAGTTGGTTTCCAGCATCAACGAAACAGTATGGGACGGTAAGGTTTTGGATTATAAGACTCAAAAGTTAATTGCTATTGGTATCACTGCTTCCCGTGCAGATCCAAGAGCTACCAAAAAGCAAATCAGAAGTGCAATTGAAGTATTGGGCATTACCAAAGAGGAAATTGTGGATGTTTTAAGGGTTGTATTGTTAACTTCTGGTATGCCAGCATTTTCAAAATCACTTCAAATATTGAACAGTGTCACTGACGCTATTGAAGAGGAAAGAGAAGATAAAGCTTAATCTCTTCTCTTAACTATTTTTATTTGCATTTTTAAAATGTTTTGATGGTTTTGTAATGGTGCATTCTGCATTATCTTTTAGAAGTATTGCCTGTGCTTTGTGCCTGCCACTTTTTCTAATCTTTTTCTTTTTATTTATTTTTCTTGCTTCACATTTAATGGTGTCGCCTTTAAGGGTATCTTCATTTTTGAAATGGGTTCCCATTTTTAAACCTCTTTTTATTCAATTTCTATAATTTTTCCTTCTTTTTCTAGTTCTTCAAGAATTTCGTAGACATCATCATAGTCTAGCAGTAATTCATCAACAATATCAGGAGCCCATATGTCATCATGGGTTTTACAATAATTGATTATCTCTTCTTTTTGTTGTTCACGTGGAATGTCCCTTAGGTTAATTTCACATTCAATGCTTCCGTCATAATCATTGTTGAAATAGGCTGTTCTTGCAATTAAGTTGATTGCACTGTTGTCTGTGAATTTATCAAAACTTTTGTTTTTAATTTCCGGAAAAAGAACTACTGGGCATAATATGTCTTCT
The DNA here is from genome assembly GCF_947169325.1 of uncultured Methanobrevibacter sp. Taxonomy (GTDB): domain Archaea; phylum Methanobacteriota; class Methanobacteria; order Methanobacteriales; family Methanobacteriaceae; genus Methanocatella. The sequence goes on from NZ_CAMVPN010000053.1 coordinate 8,758, forward strand.
ATTAGTGGTTCAATTTCAGCATAAATCTCATTGAAATGATCTAAAAGACCATTAAAAAACATTTCTTCCCCAACTCTAACATTTAATAAAAGTTTGGTTTCACTTGTCCAGTTCAGCTTGTCGCAAACTTTCAATGATAGTTCTGCTTCTGGAAAAAAGCTATTTAATGGTGGTTCCATTGCATTAATGATTTCTATTGTTCTTTCATTACTGTTAATGAAATCATTGACTTGGTTTGGTGAGATTAATTGATAATTATTATTCAAATTTTTTAGCATAATACCTCCTCCATTGCTTTGTCTTTGAAAAATTGTTTTTACTTCGTAAAATTGTTCTGACTTCGAAGTAATTTGCCCTATTTTTCTAATAGGGAATTCCTTTGTACTTAATGATTTAAATAATTGTTGGTTTGACCCTAAAACAATTTCTCATGTTAAAATCAATATTGCATCGGCATGATAATAAAATTTAATGTTCTTTTTGGTGAGGGGATTGTTTAAATCCGTTTAATAAATTAATGTGTAGATGATTTCTGCAATGAAAAATATGATTAATAAAATCATTCCAGGGTTTATCAGACTTGTTTTCAACGGATTTTTCAGTGAAATCTGTGTTTTTACTCCATTGAATTTGGCTTTTTTATACATTGTAAGGCTTATGGCTCCTATTAAAAATGCTAAAAGGATAATCAATACATAGGTGACTACAATTGCAATGTCTGTAGATGAATATACATTTGAGATTATTGCTTGGGTGCTTTCAACCACAAACAGGCTGACGACTGATCCCATGAGGTTTACGATGATGTGCAGGATTATTGGGTAAATTATTTTTCCTGTTTTTATGTAGATATATGCAAAAAATCCACCTAATAGGAACGCATAAAAGAATTGGCTGATGTTTCCGTGGAAAAATCCGAAAATAACTGCTGAAATGATTATTGAAACTCGGGCACCATATTTTATTGTTCGGTCAATCAGGAATTTTCTGAAAAAGATCTCTTCAAATATTGGACCTATGATGCTGATTAAAAGCAGGTTCAGCCAAATGTCTGAGGAGTTGATTAGCGTTTGAACGGGGTTTGTGATGTCTGTTTGGAATATTGTTCCTATTGCGGATGTTATTGCAAGTCCGATGATGTTTCCAATCCACATTAACGTTAATGTTATTGATATGTAAACTAAAAAAGTTTTTAAACTCAGACTTTCCTTTTCCAGTTTCTGGATTTCTATTTTTTTCATCAGATAATATAATATCGGAAACGGCAAGATATAATTGCATATTGCTGATAGGATTGTTAAAACATTGAAATCAGTAAGCAAACTATTGTCTATAGTGCCAATGACATTAACGGCAATAATTTGCATAATCAATGCAGATACAGCAAATATCAGGTAGTATAATCCTATTTTTGAGAAAAACTTTTCATGAATGTTCAATGTTTCACCTAGTAATCAATATTTCCTTTTTCTTAGTATTTAATAGTATCTTTAGGCAAACCTAAACTTTAAATATTAGGTATGCCTAAATATTAATTGCTGAGCATTTTATTTTTATAAATATGGAGAGTAGAAAAAATGGTAACTCGTAATGAAATTTTAAAAAAATGTGTAGAGCATAAACATGCATTAATTTTTGCAGCAGGAATCGCAACCGCTATAGTCGGTAAAAAAGTATTGGAATCAAAAACAGTTAAAGATGCTGCAACTCAAGGAATGGCAAGCGTAATGGCTGTAAGAAAAGATGCTGAAGAAACATTCCAAGACATGAGAGAAAACGCTGAAGAAATAGTTATAGATGCTCACGAAGAAAACAAAAAAGAAATCTACGTAGAAGCTAAAGAATAATTCTATTTTTAGGTTAATAAAATGAAATATCAAGTAATGTATGATAATGGGTCTCGTATAAGGGTCCGATCAGGCCAATGGGCTTTCACAAAAGAAGAGGGCTATGGTCTTGCTTCATTACTTTTAAATCAGAGTTTCATCCATGAAGTCTATACTTCCCATAGAAACGGAAGCATTACTGTTTATTATGATGGGGATATTGAAAACAAGCAAAGGATTTTTGATTTCCTTGATGACATCACATTGGATGATTTGTTTGAATCCGAACCAACACAGACTCAGGTTTCAAAGGAAATCACTGATGATTTCTATTTAAAATTGTCCAAAATGATTTTCCACAGGGCAATCCACAGACTGTTCTTGCCGATGCCGATTAGAAAGGCACTGACAATCTATCATGCTGCGGAATACATCTGGCATGGTTTGGACAGCTTGACTGATTTCAGATGTGATGTTGCACTTCTTGATGGTGCAGCGGTCGCTGGAGCATTGCTGCATAAGCAATACAAACCGGCAAGTTCGATGATGTTCTTATTGTCAATCTCCGATGCACTTGAGGACTACACGCTACAGAAAGCCAAAAGCACTCTAAAAGACAGTTTGGCTTTAAACATAGACACTGTGTGGGTAGTAGGAGAAGACGGTGAAGAAAAACAGTGTCCTGCCGTTGACATTGACAAGGGAGACAGAATCAAAATCCACATGGGTGACGTGATACCCGTTGATGGAAAAGTAATTGAAGGAGATGGAATGGTTAATGAGGCATCAATGACAGGAGAGCCGTTGGCTATTCATAAGATGCCTGGAAAGACAGTGCATGCAGGCACTGTTGTGGAAGAGGGAAACCTTATTGTTGAAGTCTATTCAATGAATAATGAAACCAGATTGAACAAGATTATTGATTTGATTGAAAACTCAGAGGAATTAAAAGCAGATACTCAAAGCAAGGCTGAAAAGCTTGCCGATTCAATCGTACCGTATAGCTTCCTTGCAACGGCTTTAACATATCTAATTACAAGAAACCCTACAAAGGCGTTATCTGTTTTAATGGTTGACTTTTCATGTGCCATTAAGCTGACAACACCTCTATCCATCATTTCAGCAATGCGTGAAGCGTCAGACAATAGAATGATGGTAAAAGGTGGAAAGTTCCTTGAAAACTATGCAAATGCCGACACAATCGTGTTTGACAAGACAGGAACTCTGACAAATGCAACTCCAAAGGTTGTCGATGTCATTCCGATGTCTCGAAGATACAAGCGTGACGACATTTTAAGGATGGCCGCCTGCATTGAAGAGCACTTTGCACACAGCATTGCATCTGCAATCGTAAAACAGGCTGAATCTGAAGGATTAAAGCATGAAGAAGACCACAGTGAAGTTGAATATATTGTGGCTCATGGTATTGTAACCGAATATGAAGGCAAACGTGCCGTTATTGGTTCAAGGCACTTCCTCTTTGATGATGAGAAAGTCAAGGTAACCAAGACTCAGGAAAAGAAAATCAATAAAATGGCCAAGGAGCACTCTGTTGTTTACCTGGCCATTGACGGAAAGCTTGAAGGAATAATCTGCATTGATGATCCCGTACGTGAAGAGGCTAAATATGTCATTGAAGAGCTCAAGAAATTTGGTATTGAAAATGTCATAATGCTTACTGGAGATAGTGAAAGTGGTGCTAATGCATGCGCCAAATCTCTGGGAATCACGGAATATCGCTCTCAGGTGCTTCCTGAAGACAAGTCAAGAATCGTTGAAGAACTTAAAGCAGAAGGAAAAACCGTAATAATGGTAGGGGATGGAATCAATGATTCTCCTGCTCTTGCCGCTGCTGATGTGTCAGTGTCCATGAAAAATTCCTCCGATATAGCTCGTGAAGTTGCAGACATATCATTGTTGTCCGATGATTTGCATGACCTTGTAACACTTAGAAAATTAAGTGTTGGAATGTTGGATAAAATCAACACCAACTACCGAAATATTGTAGCGGTAAACGGTTCACTTCTTGTTTTAGGAGTATTTGGTGTCATTCCTCCGTCAACCTCTTCAATGATACATAACTTCTCTACAATGCTTTTCGGTGCAATGAGTACAAAATCTGTTTTAAAAGATGAAGAATATGATAACACCATTGAAGTTGAAGCCGTTGATGTGGCTTAAACTTCATTTTATTTTTTTTAAAGTTTTTATATTATGATAACCTAATTAAAATATGTATAATAATTTTAATTAAGTGATGAAATGTTTGATAATTACAAGAACAAATTTATTCCATTAATCGTACCAATTATCTTAATCTTATTTTGGTATTTAATAACTAATGGTTTAGGATTATTTTCTTCATATATCCTGCCAGGTCCGCTTGATGTGGTAAATTCTGCTTGGGTGGTACTTGAAAATGGTAAACTTCTTAAGAATACTGTTGATACTTTATTTAAAGTTTTTGCAGGTTTGATTTTAGCATCTATCGTGGCAATTCCTGTTGGAATATTGCTTGGATGGTATAAAACCCTGGAAGATTTGTGTACTTTTGTAATAAGTGTTTTAAGGCCAATTCCTCCAGTTGCATGGATTCCTTTTTCAATCTTATGGTTTGGAATCGGTACATTTCCAGCAGTATTCATCATATTCATGGGATGTGTATTTCCGATTTTAGTATACACCATTGATGGGGTAAAAAGAACTGATAAGGTTTTGGTTGAATCCGCTCAAACCTTGGGTGCTAATGATTGGAATGTCTTGAGACGTGTGGTTGTGCCTTCTGCTGTGCCGTATGTGGTTTCCGGTTTGAAGGTGGGTATTGGAATCGCACTGATGTGTACAATTTCCGCTGAAATGATTGGTTCAAGCAGCGGTTTGGGTTATATGATTTTAACAGCAACAAACCTCTTTGATACAGGTACTACTGTTGTAGGTATGCTTGTAATCGGTTTGATTGGACTCGCTTTTGACTTTGTATTTACAAAAGCTCAAGACAGGATTTTCTGGTAGGTGTGATGAATGTCAATTGAAGTTAAAAATATTAACAAATCCTTTGAAAGTAAAAAAACTGAAAAGCTGTCCGTTTTGGAGGATATTAATCTGACTATAAATGATGGGGAGCTGGTTTGTCTATTGGGACCGTCAGGTTGTGGCAAGACAACCCTTTTAAGACTTATTGCAGGCCTTGACCAACCTACCGCTGGTGAAATTGTTGCAAACGGGGAAGTTGTCAAAAAGCCGTCCGGTGACAGGGCAGTGATTTTCCAGCAATACTCCTTGTTCCCATGGCTGACCGTATTGCAGAATGTAACATTTGGTTTGGAGATGACAAAACAAGGTTCAAAGGCGGAAAACATTGCGGCTGCAGAAAGATATCTTACAAGTGTGGGGTTAATTGACTTTAAGGATAGCTATCCTCATGAACTTTCAGGTGGTATGAAACAAAGGGTTGCAATTATTAGATCCTTGCTTAACCATTCACCTATCTTGCTCATGGATGAGCCGTTTTCTGCATTGGATATGCAAAATAGACACAAGCTTCAGGAACAGCTCATAGGCGTTTGGAAAAGATTCGAAAATACAATCGTTTTTGTAACCCACGATGTCGATGAAGCGGTCTATCTGGCAGATAAAATCGTAATCATGGATAAAAAACCTGGTAGAATTGCAGAAATCATTGAAGTGGGTATTGAAAGGCCAAGAAAAAGAGAATCAGATGAGTTCATCCAACTTCAGGAATCAATTGTAGAAAAATTAAATATGGAAGAATAATAGTTATATTTTTGCTATTAACGTTCCATAATTTCCATTTTTTATTCCCTCATAAACGTAATCGAGGGATTTTATAATGCTTGTTTTTAAATCATTATCTTTTGCTAAATAAGCTGTAATTGCTGCTGATAGGGTACATCCTGTACCATGCAGATTGTTTGTTTTTATCAGCTCTTGTTTTATTGTTGTGATTTCACCGTTAATGTTGATGGTGTTAATGCCGTCAAGGTGTCCTCCTGTGATGATGTTATTGCATTTAATATTTTTAGAAGCTTTAATCGCATCTTCTTTGGTGTTAATGTCAAGACAGGTTAACTTTTCAGCTTCGCTGACATTTGGGGTTGTTAAAATGGCTTGTGGGAGTAAATATTTATTCAACGCTTCAGCCAAATCCTCTTTGGTTAAATTCCCTCCTGAAGTTGCAACCATTACGGGGTCAACAATCGCCTTTAAATTGTATTCTTTAACCTTTTTAGAAACCAGTTCGATAATTTCTGGTGAGTAAAGCATCCCTGTCTTTATGAATTCTACTTCATAGGAATCCATGACTGAATCGATTTGCTCTTCAATATATTCTGGTGTTATAGGTAATGTTGAGAAGAATTTATATGGATTTTGTGCAGTTAAAGAGGTAACGATGCCCGTTCCATAAACGCCTATTGCCTGAAATGTTTTCAAATCAGCGAAAACACCTGCCCCTCCTGAGGGATCAACTCCTGCAATGGACATCACAATCATCCAATCACCTTCTGGTAACTTTAATTCTTTCAGATCCACGGAACGGTTCAAATTGCACTTTCAATTCCTTCAAATACCTTCTGGTATGGGTTTTGTCTCCGTGAATCATGATTTCGCCCAAATCTTCAGCGGTATTGACGTCCAATGCCATGAAAAAGGAATCGTGAACCTGTGGATTAAGTTTCTTCCTCTCAGCTGCTTTCACATGTTCCTTGTAGCTGAAACCTTCATATTTGGTGTGGATTGCCATTGGCTTCATGATTATCATGTTGGTTCCGCCACCTTTTGATGGGACAATGATAAAGTCAAGGCTTTTGGATGCATCAATCAGCATTTGAACGTTGGTCTTTCCAATCAACGGCACATCTGAAGGCACAATGATGACTTTCCTTACCTTTCCTTTGCAGTATTTCATTGCCTGAGTCAATGCCTTGTTTAAATTTGAATTTTCATCTTCTAAAATAGTGTCCAGATTAAGGCTTTCTGCATAGCTTAAAACGTCTTCATCCCTGCTTATGATGAAAATCTTGTCGACATATTTCTTTAAGGTGTCGGTCACATCATGCAGCATCACTTTAAGAAGCTTTTCACGCTCTTCTTCTGATAAAAAAGGGGAAAGTCTTGTTTTTGCATTTTTGAATTTGGATACTGGAATTATTGCATAAATGTCGTCCATAATATCACTAATATGTTTTGGCTATCAGTGCAGTGTATTTGGCATCTTTTCCACTTGCTATGCATTTTCCTTCGGATACTTCTTCCTGAATGCCTAAAACGTCATAGCCTGTTTTTTCTTCAATTTCATGTCCTATTTCCTCTTCTCCGCACCAGTAGAATTTAGCAACATTGCCGGATTCAACAATTTCTGGAATTTCATCTAAATTATTTGCAAATTTAACATGTTCCTCTTGGAATGCCCATGACTGTTTGGATAGGTTATCTGAAGATTTATTTAGTAATTCAATAACATTATCAGCTAGGTGTTCATCCAATGCAATTTCGAGTTTTTCTTCTGTATCTCTGCTCATAGCTATTGTAATATTGTTTTCCAAATCTCTTGGCCCTAGTTCAAGTTTGACTGGTGTTCCTTTTAACTCCCAATCATTGAATTTTTTACCAGGCCTGATGTCTCTATCATCAATATTGACTCTAATGCCATTGGCTTCTAAGGTTTCTTTGATCTCTAAACATTTGCCAAGAACTTCTTCTTTGCCTTTTTTAAATAAAATTGGAATTATTGTAACTTGATTAGGGGATACTTTTGGAGGCAGGCGCAATCCTTTTTCATCTCCATGAATTCCTATTACTGATGCTATTACTCTATCGGATACTCCTGCACAGGTTTGATAAACGAGTTTATGTTCTCCATCTTTATCTTCAAAGGTGATATCAAATGTTTTTGCAAATGTTTGACCTAAATTGTGGATTGTACCGATTTGCAGTGTCTTTCCGTTAGGCATTATCACATCAAAAGCCATTGTATAATCTGAACCTGGGAACTTGTCCCATTCTGGTCTTTTGGAAATTAAGTATGGAATTCCCAAATCATCAAAGAACTCTTTATACATTTCAATAAAGTCTTGAATCTGTTCATCGGATTCCTCTTTTGTCGCATGAGCGGTATGTGCTTCTTTAAAGGTTGTAATTTCACGAACACGTATTAACGGTCGAGTGTGTTTTGTCTCATATCTGAAAGTGTTGACGATTTGATACATTTTAATTGGAAGGTCAATGTGTGTTCTAATCCATAATGAATACATTGGATAGATTGCAGTTTCACTGGTTGGTCTTAATGCTAATTGTTCATTTAGTTCGGTTTGACCTCCTTTTGTAATCCAGTATACCTCATCTTCAAATCCTTTTACATGAATTCCCTCTTTTGCAAGTTCTGTTTCTGGAATAAGCATTGGGAACAGCACTTCATCATGGTCTTTATCCAACAATTTTTTAATGATTTTCATTGTATGTTTTCTTATCTGGAAACCATATGGCCTCCAAACTGCCATTCCTTTAATAGGATATCTTGAATCGGTTATATCTGCATTTTCTAAAATATCATGAAACCATTCGTCAAAATTTTCCACCATATCACCTAAATAATTTTTTATAATATTAAATTATCTGTTTTTAATTACTATTAAATGTTTATTTTAAGTGTTGTTTTGATTAAAAGAAAGTTATTTATAATTATTTCATACATATATATTAATGTATAATTTGATTT
>NZ_CAMVPN010000054.1 GCF_947169325.1 uncultured Methanobrevibacter sp.
TACAGCTTTTAGGTGATTTAGGTACTCTTATAGCATTGCCTGTTGCTTTGCTTTTGGGTTTTAAACGGGAAGTTATCGGTATGGCAAGTTCCATCTGCCGTGAACCTAACCTTGGAATCATTATCGACAAATACGGCTTCAACTCTCCTGAAGCTCGTGGTGTTTTGGCGATTTTCGTCATAGGATCCATTATCGGTACCCCTTATATCAGTTTCCTGTCAAGCATATGCGTTTCACTCATACCATTCCATCCTTATGCCTATGCGATGGCGTCAGGTATAGGAAGCGCAAGTATGAATGCAGCAGCATTGGTTCCATTAGTGCACATACACCCTGCAATGGCCACACAGCTTGAAGCATTTGCCGGATGCAGTAATATCCTTTCATTCTGTTTAGGAATTTACATGTGTATCTTTATTTCCTTGCCTATTGCGGAAAAACTGTATGCATGGTTATATCCGATTATAGGAAGAGGCAATGCCAGCCTTGATGATGACGGATATACACCTGATGAAGTTCATGAAGACGACGATGTAATTGACAATCTGAATATCGGCAAGCTTAAAAGATGGGGCGCATTGCTTTTCGCATTTTCATTTATTGTAGCTGTCGGAAATGTTGTGTGTTATCACACTTCATTTATCGATTCATTCATCGCAATGCTTATCATTTCCTCCATTACAATCACTGGAATGTCCCTTGAAAGGATTTTTCCGGTACATATCCCATCAATTATTTTCATAAGCATAATTGGTTTGATTGTGGCTATTCCTGGCAGCCCGACTGCCGATTTTGTGGCCCATTACGTTTCCCAAGTCGAGTTAACCACAATCTGTACTGCATTCCTCGGTTATGTAGGTATTGCAATCGGTAAGGATTGGGAAGAGTTCAAAAGGATTGGTTGGAGAGGAGTCATCGTTGCGTTAATCGTGATTACCGGAACTTACCTTGGCTCTGCAACAATTGCAAACATAACCTTATTTTTAACAGGAATGATCTAGAAATCATTCCACCCATTTCTTTTTTACATTAGTTATATCCATGCTATTTTCATCAAATCATAGACATCAGCAAAAATAATCTGCATGTCATTTCTGTATACTGTTTTTTCAAATTTGCCAACAATCTTTTAAATATAAAAAAATCCATAAAAATAAACAACAAGACGGTTTTATTAATTTAAAAACTGTTCAGATATCATATGGAGAGTAGTTAAAATGGAAAGCAAAATATCACAAGGACTGGACATGAAGTTTCCGCCGATAGTGCTAATCAAGAGCAATGAAAAACCAGTAGATGCAGTAGGTCCGAAAGACAATAAGGGAGGCTGTGTAATGAGTTTCGTTGCACAGACCATTGCAAAAAGAAAAACAACATTTTTCGGCCGTGAAAACATCACTTGCGGAGGAATAGCTTCAGGCTTCGGCTGGGGAACAGGCCTCGCCGACGAAGATGCAATAAACTTTCAAGCATCATTTCTATCATTGGGCGTCGATTCCGCTCCTGATAAAGAGGAATACCTGAAAAGACTGGAGTATCTGGCCAAACCGACACGCGAAATGTTTATGCATGGTGAAAGAATCTATTGTGACTTTGAAATCGCAAAAACCAATATCAAAAATAGGCCAATCTATGACAGCGAAGATTACGTGATTTTCAAAGGTATTGAGAACTTGAAGGATGATGAAACACCGAAATCCGTGATATTTACTGTAAATCCTATTGAATTGACTGCACTGATACAGATCAATTCATCATTCAGAACCAAAGATTCCTACATATTAACCCCTCAGGCTTCAGCCTGTCAGGCCATAGGAAATTTTGTATTTGAGCAAGGGGAAAGCGATGATCCGAAACCTATTTTAGGACCGATTGACTTTGCAGGCAGGGCTAAAATGAAACATTTCATCCCTAATGACTATATGATGTTGTCCATGCCTTGGGAACTGTTCTTGAAGCTTGAAGATGTAAGCGAAAACAGTGTTATCCAAACAGATTTTTTAAAAAGGTTTGAATGAGCTTAACTGAAATTATCGGGTTGGATGAGATTTCATTCGGCTCTTCTTTTTTTATTGCAACCCATTAACTTTACCCATTCATCATGGTGCTTGTCGTTTTTGAAGTACTTTTCAAATATTTCCTTCCTGTTTTTTAAAATCTTTTCGTACTTTTCAGGATTTTCTTCCATGAACTTGTCATGAAGCTCCAATATCACTCTATTAAGATAATCATTGAGAATTTCCTTTTCCTTGTCATTTAAAGTGTCGAAAATGTCAATGTCTTCAGGGTATTTGAACTTGAGGTTTCTGCCCTCTTCCGTCAGTTCAATTAGAAGAACCCTCTTGTCCTTTTGTGAAGGGACTTTTTTGATGAAGTTCTTCTGTTCCAATTTGTTCAGTGTTTCATTGAGAGAAGTGACGCTGATATTCAATATTTCAGACAATTCCTTGGTTGATATCTTGTCTTTTCGCTTTAGGAGAGCTATCAGTCTTCCCTGACCCTTTGTGATGCTCTTCATTTCCGGATTCTGCTTCTTGATTCTTTTATCCAGAATCTCATTAATCATGGAAAACTTGTAAAACAGCAGATGGTTGTTTGTCTTGCCAATATCATTAAATGCATTTCCATCCATCTTGCTATTCATAAGCATTCCTCCTGCTTTGGGCGTTCAAGGTATTGTAGTAGTATCCTTTCTGTTCCAAAAGCTCCTCATGGGTGCCCTGCTCGATAATGTGTCCATCATCAATGACTATTATCTTGTCCGCATCCCTGACTGTTGAAAGCCTATGTGCTATGATGAAGCTTGTCCTGTTTTTCATTAATCTATCCATAGCCTTTTGAATTATCTTTTCTGTTCTTGTATCCACTGATGAAGTTGCCTCATCCAGAATCAGTATCTGCTTGTTTGAAAGAATTGTTCTTGCAATTGTTAAAAGCTGTTTCTGTCCATGGGAAACGTTGTCCGCATCCTCATTCAGCATCATTTCATAACCTTCAGGATTTTGCATTATGAAATTGTCCGCATGAGCCTCTTTTGAAGCTGCTATGACTTCTTCTTTGGTTGCATCCAATTTTCCATAGCGGATATTGTTGAATATTGTGTCATTAAACAGCCATGTATCCTGAAGCACCATACCTACAAGAGACCTGATGCTGTGCTTATCGTATCTGTCAATGTTTACTCCATCAATCTTAATTTCACCGCTGTTCACGTCATAGAATCTCATGAGCAGCTTTACAATTGTGGTTTTTCCTGCTCCGGTTTCGCCTACAATAGCTACCTTTTCTCCCTTTTTAACATCAAATGACAAGTTTTTTATCACCAATTCATCTTCGCTGTAACCAAAACTGACATTTTCAAATGTAATGCCGTGTGTGATTTCACTGATTTGCTCCTTGGATGGGTTTTCCTCAACATCGATTTTCAAAAAGTCGAATATCCTTTCGCTTGCAGCCATTGCAGTCTGTATCATGTTCATGATTCTTGTTATCTGTTCAATTGGAGTTGTGAAGTTTTTGGAGTACTGGATAAATGCCAAAATGTCCCCGACGTTTATGGCTCTTTGAAGCACAAGAACCGCTCCAAGAACTGATATGACCACATATTGCAGGTTGGAAATGAAATGTACCAAAGGCCCGGACAGGCTTGAAAAGAACTTGGATTTCCATTCCTGCTCATACCAGTTTTCATTTTCCTCTTCAAAGATTCTCATGGATTCCTCTTCCTGGTTGAATGAACGGATGATTTCATGGCCTGTAAATGACTCCTCAATTTGTCCGTTCAGCCTGCCTCTGTATTCCAATTGCTTCAAATAATAATCCTGAGAGAACTTGGTGACTTTAATTATGATGAAAAATGCTATAGGAACCAGCACTATAGTGGTTAATGTCAGCCATAAGTTAATGGAAAGCATCATTACAGTAACGCCGACTATAGTAACGACGCCTGTCAGCAACTGGTTGAATGTCTGAACGATACCTGACTGGAGGGAATCCACATCGTTTGTAATCCTTGATAATATATCACCACGAGTATTTGTGTCCAGATTGCCCATTGATAAATGAGTGATTTTTTCAATAAGGTCCCTTCTCAGGTTATAGCTGATGTCTGTTGTTATATCAAGCAGGAGATAGCTTTGAAGATATGAAAATACTGAACTTACGACATAGAGTGCTGCAACTGCGATGAGAAGATTGATTATGAATTCCAGATTCATGTTTCCTGAGTTTATCCCATCAAATATTGCGGTTGTGGCAAATCCGATTAAAAGAGGACTTACCACTGAAAATACTGTTGATATGATTCCGCAAATGACAGTCAAAGCTATTTTCAGTTTGTATCCCATCAATAGACTTAATATGTTCTTGATAGATTTCCTTACATTTGCCGGCTTTTCAGGAGGTGCTCTTCTTGGTTTTCTTGCCATTTCATTTACCTCCTGCAGTTTTTTTAATGTAATCGGCATCTATTGTGAAATTGGATGACTCCTCATCGTCATACAGCATGTCTTTAGACTGCTCTATTTGGGAAGATACAATTTCTCTATAGATACTGCAGTTTTCATTCAGGTAATCATGAGTGCCCTTATCGATTATCTCTCCATCGTCAAGCACGATTATTTCATCGGCATCCATTATTGTGGAAATCCTTTGTGAAACGATGAGCATTGAAGAGTTTTCCTTTAAGCTTTTAATGTTTTCCTTCACTTTCGCTTCAGTATTCATGTCAAGTGCTGAAAAGCAGTCATCAAACAGGTAAAAGTCCCTCTTGGCTATTACAGACCTTGCCAGCTGAAGGCGCTGTTTCTGTCCGCCTGAGAAATTGGATGCTCCCTGTGAAACTCCATCGTCCAGGCTTTCTATGAAGTCCACTTCCGCCATTGCAAGCACTTTTTTAATCTCTTCATCGCTTGAATCCTCTTTTCCTATCTGCATGTTTGACCTTATTGTGCCTTCAAAAAGGATTGCCTTTTGAGGGGCGTAGGAAATTCTCTGCCTAAGTGATGTCAGTTTGTAGTCCTTGATGTTTCTGCCATCGACCAGGATTTCCCCTCCGGTCACATCCTGGAGACGAGGAATCAGATTTAGGATTGTTGACTTTCCGCTTCCGGTTCCTCCGATTATTGCAGTGGTCTTTCCCTTTTCCAATTTGAAATTTATGTCTTTAAGTATTTCCTTTTCACTTCCCGGAAAACTGTAGGTTACATTCCTAAATTCTATGGTAGGATCATCACATAAGCTATCGATTGGACCGTCAGTGATTGACACTTCCATGTTTATCACTTCAGCAACACGCCTTCCGGATACAAGAATCCTCGGAATCATTATCAAAAATCCACCCATCATCAGAAACGCCATTACAATCTGTGTAGCGTACTGAATGAATGCAATGATGGTTCCTGTCAAAATTTCGCCCCGGATTGCATCATATGCTCCAAAGTACAGGATAAGGACTATCATCAGGTTCAAAAGGAGTGTCATCGCAGGCAAAAGAACCAGGACTATCCTGAAAACCCTCAAGTTTACTGACCTGAAGTCCTCATTGGTTACCTCAAACCTTTCTTCCTCATAGCTTTGCCTTACGAATGCCTTGATTACAGGCATTCCTATCAGTATTTCCCTTGAAGTCTGGTTGATTTTGTCTGTAAGCTCCTGAATCTTATTGAAATAAGGCATTACGCTTATGAATATTGCAACAAACGGTATGATAACCGCCAAAAATGTCACTCCAATAATCCACAAGAGATTTGTTCCAAGCTCCATCGCCTTGATTATGCTTCCTATACCTAATATCGGGGCAAATAGTATTGTAGTGAAAAACAGTCCCAGAAAAATCTGTATCTGGTATACGTCATTGGTGTTACGTGTAATGAGGGATGCCCTTGATATCTTGTTCAGCTCAAAGTTTGAAAATTTCAAGATCTTGTCGTAGCTTATTTTCCTCAAATCCCTTCCATATGCTGCAGAAACCTTGCTTGAAAAGTATGAAAGGCCGATTGTAGCCAAAACCCCAATCAGAACCATCGCCATCATCATGGTTCCAACACTTATTATGTAGTTAAAGTCAGTGTTCTGTATTCCTATATCAACGATGTTTGCAGTGTATGCTGGCAGGGTCAAATTACAGTAAACATCAATCAAGAGGAATGCAACAATTAGAAAAAGAGAGATTATGCTCTTCTTTAAAGGGCTGAGCAGTTTTCCTATTGTTCTTAGTGTTTTAGTGAAATTCATGATTTTCCTACTTTTTTAATTTCCTAAAGGTACCTTTAGATTTTATTGTATATAATAATTATCATGTCAAAAAGGACCAAAACACTAAAGATATAATTTAAAAAAAAAGAAAAAAAGAAGGTTTAAAAACCTTATTGTAATACGAATCCACCGTTAGGGGAAATGACTTGACCGGTCAAGTATCCTGCGGTTAGGATGTATTCCAATGCGCCTGCAATCTCTTCCACTTCTCCAATGTGTCCGAGCGGAATTGTTGCTGCGAGTGCATTTAATTCGTCTTGGTTTACGCCACGTAACATGTCTGTCATAATCATACCAGGTGCAATTGCATTTACCCTTACTTTTCTTGGAGCGAATTCCAATGCAAGTGCACGGCATAAACCGATTACACCAGTTTTAGCTGCACAGTAGTCTGCTTGGTTGATAACACCAGTCAAACCACCTACAGATGCGGTACATACGATAGCAGTGTCGCGGTCTACCATGTAAGGAAGAGCCAAGTGGCACATGTGCATCATACTTACGAGGTTTGTGTTGATTACTGCTTCATACTGTTCAGGCTGCAAATCGATGAAGTTGCAGTTGTTGGTAATTCCTGCGTTGTTTACTAAAGCATCGATTTGTTCTCCAAATGCTTCAACGGCAGCTTCGACCAATTTTTTGCAGTCATCGAATTTACTTACGTCAGCTTGCACAGCAATAGCTTCCACACCATATTCTGATTTGATTTCTTCAATTAAATCTTCAGTCAATTGCTTGGATGAGTCGCTTCTGTAGTTGATTGCAACATTGTAACCAAGTTCACCTAACTTTAAAGCCATAGCTTTACCGATTCCTCTGGATCCTCCAGTAATAATTGCATTTTTTGCCATTTTTTCACCTAAATATCTTTGGTAATATTATTTTGTCAGAAGCCCTTATTAAACATTTTGAATAATATTCAGACATTATAAAAAAATGGTTGAAAATATTTAAAAATTATTAAAATATTAAAAAAATATAGAAAAATATTCAAAAAAATAGATTGGTTGATAAATAAAAAAGGTGTTAAATTGAATAAATTATATTCAATCCAACTTTTCTTTGCAGACTCTCCAAATCATTTGGGAAGCTTCATCCAAAGATTTGATGTAATTCGCTTTTCTGAAAAAATAATTTGCCTTTTTATAATCATTCAAATCGAAGTAGGTGTATGCTTTTCCTTTAAAAGCTTCGAATGAATTTTTATCCATTGATAAAACTTTATCATAGACATCTAAAGCATCATCCAAATCACCATTGAGTCTGTTCACCCTTGCAATTGCCAGCCAAACTTCAATGTCGTTTTTTATTGAAAGCGCATTGATGAACTCTTCGATGGCATCATCATACTTTTCCAGATTAACCAGTGTCTGGGCCTTGAGGACATGGGCATCGAAATTATATTCATTAATTTGAATTGCCTTATCACAAAGCTCGATTACCCTGAGGTTTGTTCCATAGAAATCTGTTAATTTATCGCAGTTCAATCTTTCCACTTTTCTTCTTGCCCTTCTTACGTAATCATCGTCACGGTCAAAATACATTTGAGTCAAACGATAATGCTTTTTAAGGTCTTCAGGAATGTCTTCTGTATTAATTACTTCGTCCTTAAATCTTGAAATATCATCAAGAACATCATCAATTTGGTCAAGAGTATCTTCACTGAACTCTTCAAGATCAATAGTGTCCAGCTGCTGTTTGAATTCGCTGGAGTCTATTTCTTCCAGAATTACTTTTGATTCTTCTCTTAAAAAATCGATTTTGTCATAAATTGACTGAACTAACGGAGATTCAAAATAAACCTTATCGCCACTTCTCTTATTGACTTTAATATATTCATCTTCCTTCATGATATCACCACAATAGCTGCTAATGATATTCATCATTGATTTTAGCTCCCCAACATCGGAAGTCGAGGATTCAATCAACATCGCATTTATTATATTATGCATTCTGCTATTTAAAGTTCATCGGAAGTGGCTAAAAAAATTACTGATTCGCCCGGACTTGCCTTTTGAATTTCAGATTGAAAATCCATATGCAGACAAATCCTATGATTGAACCTA
Organism: uncultured Methanobrevibacter sp.; assembly: GCF_947169325.1. Taxonomy (GTDB): domain Archaea; phylum Methanobacteriota; class Methanobacteria; order Methanobacteriales; family Methanobacteriaceae; genus Methanocatella. The sequence continues at coordinate 8,322 of NZ_CAMVPN010000054.1, forward strand.
TGTTCATTCCTATTATGGCACCGAGATATACTCCGAAAACACCCATATCCAATGTGATTCCAAAAAGATAAGCAAACGCCATGCTTAAAACAAGTTCCCTTAAGACTGTAAGGCCCAATGACTTGAATCCTGAACCGACACCCTGGTAAGTATATGCTGCGGTCGCTCCAAACGAAATCAGGCAGTTGTAGAATACCAAAATCTTCAATATTTCGGCTGCTCTCCCAACCAGTGCAGTATTGCTTGCCTGGAAGTTGAATACACCACAAATCGGATTGGCGAAAACGAAAAAGACCGCACAAATCAGGAGAGTAATACCTAAACTCAGCAGCGTGGAATATTTTATGGTTTCATTGAAGTTCTCCCAGTTCCTGGCTCCATAAGCAACGCCTGAAACGGTTATCGTTGCAATCCCTATTGCCATGCAAGGCAAAAATGCAATGCATATGAATCTCCATGCAATTGTGAATGCGGCAACTTCACCAACTCCCGCCGTAACCATAATCAGGTAATTGAGAATTATCGCAACAAGGGAAAATATGATTTCTTCTGTGCCTGCAGGAAGTGAAACGACAAGAATTTCCTTGTAGATTTCCCATTTCCTTTTGTAATAGGAAAATCTGAACTTGAAGAATGTGTCCCTTTTAATGTAAATCCAATAAAGCATCAAGACAAATCCGGCAAGTGAAGCTATTACAGTTGCAAGACCCGCCCCGAAGATGCCCAGATTCAATCCATAAATAAGTATAAGGTCCAGAATCATGTTCAAAATGGCTGTCAGTATCAGCGGATTGGTTGCCCTTTTTACATCACCTTCAGCCCGGAATATGCTGGCTGTCACATTAGGTGCCAGGAACACTATATTGAGCAAAAATATGATTTGACCATAGCTTAGGCAATATGTGCTAACACTTGATGCTCCCAACAATACAATCAAATCATTTAAAAAGAAAATTCCTATAATTAAAACTATTGCTGAAACTATAACTGTTAAAATAATTGAATGGATAACTGCATTATTAGCATCTTCAATCCTGTCCGCTCCGACATACCTTGAAATGAGAGAATTTGCACCTGCACCGACACCACTTCCAAGACCAATGATGACAAGATAAAGTGGAGAGATGAAACCAAGTGCAGCGAGTGCATCCGCATTTATGCCTGCAACCCAGAAGCTGTCAATCAGATTGTTCACAAACATCAGAAGCATTGAAAATATGGTTGGAAAAGCAAGTTTGTTAATGGCCTTTCTGGGACTTCCAATAATCGATTCAATATTCTCATTGGTCTGCATAAATATTATTTTAATCTAAGTAATATTAATTAGTTAAGTATTAAAATGAACAGTAAAAAACGACACCGCATTTATATTTGGATAATTTGATGAATGAACCATCCCTTAAAATGTAGCTTTTGTTTGTGAAAACAAGGTTATCATCCACAAAGGTTCCATACAAGCTTCCATCATCCATGATTTTCCAGTTGCCATCCTCATAGAACAACTTCAAATGGCTTTTCGAAACTGTACTGTAACTATCATCTATTGAAATGACTTTCAAACCATTGATTAACTCTGAATCACAAGCCCTTCCGATTATTGCAGTCTCATCCTTACCTATTTTAAATGTTTTGCCTTTATCTATTCCATTGAAGACCGTTAAGACACATGAGTTACCATCACTTAACTTTTTATTCATTTCATATAACTTGAAAAAGGAAAGAATCTCATCTGACAGGAAATTGGCCTGTAAAAAGAAATTTTCAAATGCGTTTTCCTTCATAATGTATGACTTGACATTGCGCATACCAATCTTGTTGGGAATTTCCTTTTTAAATAGTGTCATCTCGATTAGATCGGCTTCAATAAGTATCTTCAAGTGCTGGCCCAACATCTGAGGCGTGATGTTGATGCCGTAATCGTTTAAAATTAGATTGATTTCACGGGAGTATAATGGCTCCTTGCCTTTTCCCTTCTGATGTTTTTTCAATATTTCAAGAATTGCAAATCTGATGGGATTGTTGATGGCTGCCAGCTTAGCGGACAGCAATTGACAGTTTTCATTGGAAATTTCAAGTTTAAAGTCATGATTTGAATCACCCATTGTTTAAACCCCGTTTGAAATAATGAATTTTTTTAAAGAAATTTTGAAAAATTATAAACAAAAATTAATATAAATTATGATTTAAATTGTATTTAAAATTAGTGAAAAATAAAAAAAGTAGGGATTATGTAATCCCTTGTTTAATGCTAAAATGTCAATACAAAAGTACATGGCATGTACTTGCTGTCACCTGCAAACCTTAAAGTGATGTCTGACCCTCCGCTCATGGATATTACCTCACCGGAAGTGCCTGTTGTAGTGCCCTCATCATTGGTCAATGTGACTGTTTTGATGATTTCGTGGCCCAAATTGTCAACCAAGTGAACAGGAACTTGCACACTCATAATATAAGTTGCATAAGGCATTCCATTCATGTAAGTTGTTAATGTATTGTAGCGTAAGGAACTTCTATCAATATTAAAGCGGGTTGGAATCTTAGTGGATATTGTAATTGATCCAGAAGATTTGCCAGCATTGTAATATTTGTTTGCAACAGTAGTTACGACAACTGTGTGTTTGCCTTTACTTAAAGTATTGGTTGCTATGCTTGCATAACCATTTGAATTTGTTTTAACTTTGAATATTTTAGCTGAACTGCCTGTGTATACTTTTATTTGAACTGTCCAGCCGGAAAGCGGATTTCCTGAAGCATGGTTATTGATTCTAATACCATATTTGCCGTCTTGCTTAAATGCATTAACTATGTTCGGAGCATAAATATCGACACCGGCTTTTTTAATTATGATGCTGCTTGTCTGTGCTTTGCCGGTGTGTAAATTAGTTGATGCAACACTTACAACAACCTTGTGGGTGCCGACATCTAATGTTGAAGCTGCGAATTTAGTCCAACCGGTAGATATTGTTTTAAGATATTTGGTTTGTTTGGAACTGCCAGTGTAAATGTCCACTTTAAGTTTTACTCCACCAATAGCCTTTTTGGCATTATCAGTTACTTTAATGTTGATGTATTTTCCTGATGCATAAAATGCAGTTAATGGCCTTGGGTTAAGAGTGACAGGAGTTTTATCGATTTTAATGTTAGATAATTTAGTAGTTGTAGGGAATTTGATATTAACATTGGTGGCTGACGCTTTAACAAAGTAATTGCCTGGAGTGAAAGTTTTCATAAGGTAAGTAGCAATACCTTTGGAGTTAGTTCTTACAAATGTTTTTTTACCGTTTGAAAAAGTAAGGTCAACCCTCTGATTGCTGAGTGCTTTACCTGTTCTTGTGTCAATGACTTTGAAGGTCAGTTTTTTGTTGGTAGCGTATTTTCCCGCTTGGGTTATTATGATTTTACCAGAACCCTTTGCAATGCTGAAACTTAATGTTTCCGCATTGGCTGTTAATGCTTCGGAATATGGTGAAGCTATAACAGAGTATGAACCTGCATTATACGGCACATTATAAGTGGCTTTACCATTTGACAATGTTGTTACGGTAACCTCTTTATCATTTGAAAATTTAAGCAAAACCTTTACATTAGGAACAGGATTACCTTCATCATCTGTAACTTCAACAGTAATGGTTTTTGCTTTATAGTATGTGCCTGATGCAGTAATTTTGATATTTCCCTGATATTGTTTGTCCTCAATTATCAAAGTTGCTTCATCGAATACATGCGGACTACTTGAATAATCTTTATAGTTCACTAATTTCATTGTGTATGTGCCTGGGGACAAACTTTTAGGACTTATCATATATTGATACGGATTTGACAGATAGTTCTCATAATCGTCATGATTACTTGAATAAATATTCTGGTGAATCAGATTATTAGTTCCACTATAGACATCAAAGTAAAAATCATAATACCATGACTCATCATTAGGAGATATGTCTAAAGAAATAGTCCCACCATCATAGTAATTAATTGTATATGTATCCTTTGTAAATTCAACAGAATATTGATCAGGACTAGGAGAATAACTCGCTAAAACATCATCAGAATCATCTAATGAAAGCTTATCGCTTCCTGCCCCGTCACTTGCTAAAATATCCTGATTTTCCTCATTTAGTATTTCATCACCATCATTGCTGATTATATCATCTTGCGAATCAATGGCTATCTCTTCAGAGACAACAGTGTTAATGGCCGTATCTTCAGCTGCGCTGACAGAGGATATGGCCACCATACAGATTAATAATGAAAACAATACTAAATAAGCATATTTCTTATTAAACATGTTTTACACAACCTCACTTTTAAAATAGAACTTTTGTAGGAATAAAATGAAAAATCAACTAAAGTATATTCAGTATTGGAAAATAAATATTTTTTAAAAAAATCGGATAAAAAAGAGTTCAAATCAAAATTAAACATACTATAATCTGAAAAATTCAAAAACCTAAATAATAATCCCCTGTGTTTTATGCAATTATTTAGGAATAAAATCTTCATCATATCCCTCAAAAGCGTTCATTTTTATTTTAAAATTATTAAAAAATTATAAAAATTATTTAATAATCTAAAACCACAATTTTAGGAAAAACTATTCCATATTAATTATTTTATAAAAACTAGAATATAAGTCATATAAAGCAATTGCTTTCATTAAGAAACTATGCCTAAAAAAAGAAAAAGGGAAAAGGTTTTCTATACCTTATCCAAAGCCTGATCCACATCAGCCAGAATATCTTCAATATCCTCGATTCCCACTGAAAACCTAATCAAGTCAGGAGTTACTCCAGTGGCCAATTGCTGCTCTTCAGACAATTGTGAATGAGTGGTTGATGCGGGATGGGTTACCAATGACTTTGCATCACCGATATTTGCTAAAAATGAGAGCAGCTCAACGCTTTCAATGAATTTCAAAGCGCCTTCATATCCTGCCTTAAGGCCGAATGAAACTATTCCACCATAGCCCTTTTCAGCGTATTTTTTAGCGACCTCATGGTTAGGTGAACTTTCAAGACCTGAATATGTTACCCACGCCACTTTAGGATGGGCCTCCAAGTGCTCTGCAACAGCCATTGCATTTGAAGCGTGCCTTTCGATTCTCAAACCGAGAGTTTCCAAACCTTGCAAGAGCAAGAATGAACCGAACGGAGAAGGTACTGCACCTGTATCCCTTCCGATTACTGTCCTGATTCTTGTTGTGAAGGCTGCTCCCCTGAATTCTTCAGCGAATACAAGTCCATTGTAGGTTGCATCAGGTTCGGATAATGTTGGAAACTTGCCGTTCATCCAGTCAAAGTCACCCTTTTCAATGATGATTCCTCCAAGGGTGGTTCCGTGTCCACCAATATATTTGGTTGCAGATGATGCAATGATGTCAGCACCATGGTCAAACGGCCTTACAGACCCTATACCTACGGTATTGTCTGCAATCAATGGAATTCCATGGGAATGTGCAATTTGGGCCAGCACATCAAAATCTGGAATGTCCAGTTTAGGGTTTCCTATTGATTCTACATAAATTGCCCTTGTCCTATCGTCAATGGCCTCTTCGAACAGTTCAGGAGACTGTGAGTCCACAAAAGTGACGGTACGTCCCAGCTCTTCCAAAGTATTTTCAAATAGCTCATATGTTCCACCATATAAGTTATCTGCTGAAACAATGTTGTCTCCCACTTGAGTTATGTTGATGATTGCATAAAATATGGCCGCCATTCCTGAAGCGGTTGCATATGCTGCTGTTCCACCTTCAATAGCTGCCATCCTTTTTTCAAATGCCTCTGTTGTAGGGTTTGTCAGTCTTGTATAAATGTTTCCCCCTTCCTTTAGAGCGAATCTGTCTGCAGCCTGCTTTGAAGATTCGAATACATAAGAAGTTGTTTGATAAATCGGAGTTACTCTTGAGCCAGTTTCATCCACTTCTTCCTGGCCCGCATGCACCCCAATTGTTGAGATGTTCTTTTTGTTTTTAATTTCATACGCCATAATAATCAATTAATAGATTTGTGAAATTAGATATTAAAGTATTTTTATTTACTGTATAAAATGGTTAGATGTTGAAAAAAAAGAAAAATGTATGGTGATTGGCTTTTGTTTAGTTTAAATGAATTTGAAAAATGCAAAATCAAAATATTCCCTATCAAGACCTAAAATCCAAAGAGGTCCTGTGCATCTAGCATCACATCAACGATGGAAACCTCAAATGGACAGCGCTCGTCGCAGTCTCCGCATGCAATGCAGTTGGTTGCATTGAATTTCAAATTGTTGTAATGCTCCTGAATGCTTGGCGGAACTTCATCATGATTTTTTGCAAGGTCAAATAATTTGTTAACCATTGCAATATCGATTCCTGACCTGCATGGCTGACAATGGCCGCAATAGGTACATTGGCCTTTGAATGAATGTTTTGGAGCATTCTTCAATACATCTGCATAATCCTTTTCCTCTTCGGTTGCAGTGCAATACTTCAATGATTCCTCAAGCTCCTGTGGATTTTTTACTCCTACGAATATGCTTGAAACACCCTTTTGGGATAATGCATAGTGAATGCACTGGACGGGAGTTAATGCTACACCAAATGGGGATGTTTCATCAGAAAGCAGATTGCCCCCTGCAAATCCTTTCATCACTGTCAATGCTGTTCCGTTTTTCTCGCAAAACTCATAGATTTCAGCCCTTTGGGGATTCAGGCTTGACAAGTCATTGTCATATGCGCCTTCCTTCCTGTATTCCTCAATGTCATCCATTGCGCCGAACATGTCAAATGCAGGGTTTATTGAAAACATCAGAAGTTCGATTTCCGGATTTTCAGCGGCCAAAAGACCAATGTCCGGATTGTGGGTGCTTAATCCTATGTGAGCTATTGTCCCGTCATCCTTAAGCTTGCGGACATACTCTATGAAAGGGCCGTTCATTATCTCGTCATAGTCCTCAATCTGGTCGACATAGTGAATCATTCCGAAATCGAGAGTGTCGATTTGAAACCTTTCCATGAAATCCTCAAAGGCAGGAATTACCTTATCCATCTCACGGGTCCTTACGTATTGTCCGTTCTGCCAGGTTGATCCGATATGGCCCTGGATAACCCAGTTGTCACGATTGTCCTTTATGGCATTTCCTAAATGGGAGCGCACATCCGGTTCGCTCATCCAGCAGTCTACAAAATTAATGCCGTTATCTTCACAGGCCCTAATCAATTCTTCAGTATCCTCATAAGGCCTTTCAACTAGAAATTCCGCTCCGAAAGCTATTTCTGAAACTTCAATGCCAGTCTTTCCCAATTTCCTATATTCCATTTGATTCCCTCAATTAATACTTTATTCAACCAAAGTTAAAAATTTTAATGCCAAATAACAGTTATATGTATTCAAAGCCAAATAATTAATAAAGGTGAAAATAATGAACATTGCAATACTTGGAGCAAGCGGAAGATTTGGAAGGGCGTTTACTGCCAAACTGCTTACAAATCCCAATTATCAGTTAACTGTAATATCGAGAACCGTTAGAAACATTTTTGAAGACAGCCACAGGGTCACCGCTAAAAACGTTGATTGCACAAATCTAAAGGATTTGAAAGGAGCTCTTGAAAATCAAGACATCGTATACTGTGCCGTTTCAGGAAGCGATTTGCCTGTAATCGCCAGAAACCTGTGTGAAATCAATCCAAAAAGAGTCATCTTCATGAACGTTGTGGGAATCTACAATGAACTCAGCGAAGGAAACGGCGATGAATATAATGTGAAAAACGAAAAGGAACAGATTCCAAACAGGAACTCTGCCGAAATTCTTGAGGACAGTGCCCTCGACTATACAATATTGAGATGCGGATATATGATTCCCGGCGAAGAGGACGACTATGTAATAACCAAAAAAGGGGAAACCCCAAAAGGATACATTTCCACGCTCCAGTCCATTGAAAAGATATCAATTGACATAATCGAAAATCCAGAATTATATTCCCGCGAAAGCATTAGCGTTACAAAAGATATGAGTTAAATGTATACAGAAGAATTCATTTTAGAGGAAATCAACTCCATAAGGGAAGAGATAGGCCATGATAAGGTAAATATCTTTATCGAGGAACTTTACTTCAGCGAAAAAACCAATGAACTATGGATCATAACAGAAGACCGTCCTGACAAATCAGCGATTATTGGAAAAGGGGGATGGGTAGTTGGAAAACTCAAGGAAAGATTGGGCCTTGAAAGCATTCATGTGGAATCCTATGGTGATTTTTTAAACAAGGAGTACAAGCTGAAGCTGTCTAAAAAAACCATCAATAGCCTGAATTCCGATTTGACCGGAGTGAAAAACCTTGAAAAAGTCATTGACGATAAGCTTGAAAACATATACAGCTTTGATTTTGACAGCTATTTTGAGGAAAATGAATTCGAGGAATCAGAAAATACGGAAGCTGTCGTTGCGCTTTCAGGCGGTGTCGACAGCAACTTTTCACTAATTTTGGCCAAAAGATTAGGTTTCAATCCCGTGGCCGTTACAGTTGATCCTGGAACAATAATTCTTCCGAAGCAATTCAAAGGCAATATCAAAACTGTTACAGAATCATTGGATGTTCATCATGAATACATTGAAGCTGATTATTCCGAAATAATTAGGGAATCATTCACAGGAAAGGTTCATCCATGCGGAAGATGCTCCAAAAACACTTCCGAACTTATCAAGGAATATGCAAAAACAAAAGAAATCCCAATAATTATATTTGGTGATATGCTAGCAACCGGAAGCCAATGCATAAATCAGCAGGACGATTCACTATATCGATTGAACATTCCAGCAAGTTTAAGTGTCGGCAAGCAAGAGATAAAATCCTTAATCAGAAACTA
>NZ_CAMVPN010000055.1 GCF_947169325.1 uncultured Methanobrevibacter sp.
TGATTAAATGGCACAAGATATTATAGATGGAATTAATCCAACTCGTATGGAATTATTGTCTCTTAAAAACAGGACTAAACTGGCTGTAAAAGGTCACGGTTTACTCAAAGAGAAAAGGGACGCTTTAATTAAAGAGTTTTTTGATATCTTGGATCGTGTCAAAGGTATTCGTGAAAACGCAGAATTAAGTCTAAAAGAAGCGAACGATGCTTTACTTGAAGCTCAAATTGCAATGGGTGATTTGGCTGTTAGAAAAGCAGCATTATCTGTAAAGGAATCTGTTGATGTTGAGATTACTTCAAGAAGCGTTATGGGTGTAGCAGTACCTGTGACTGATGTCAAAATGGCTGAAAGGTCCATTATTGATAGGGGTTACGGATTTTCAGATACAACTATTCAATTAGACGAAGCTGCTAAAAAATATGAGGAATCTATTAAGTACTTAATCGAACTGGGTGAAGTAGAAAAAACTATTTATCTGCTCGCTGAAGAAATCGAAGCTACTAAACGTAGAGTAAATGCTTTGGAACATATTATGATTCCAAGATTCCAAAATACTGAAAAGTATATTGATATGAGACTCCAAGAAATGGAAAGGGAAAACTTTGTTAGATTGAAAATGATTAGATCAACTATAGAGAAAAATGAAAAAGCGGCTGCGGCTGCTGCAGAAGCTGAAAATGCTGAAGCTTAAATTTTTCTCATATCTTTTTATTTTCTTCTATTTTTTATTATTTTTTTAATTAGAAAGTTATAAATTAATTATTTTTAAAATTAAGATTTTTTAAAAAGTTACTGTAAAAATTTTTTTTACTAGAAATATTTCAAAATCGGTGTTAAAATGAGAAGAAATCCAATTGACCAATTTATGAAAGACCCAGATAATAAGGCAAGAGTATTCATGTGGATTACTTATGCAATGATTGCAACTACTTTTATGATAACAATTGGAGTAATATTATTTATCATTCATCTAGTTGGTGTTTTTTAGCCTCGTCATTTACTTTTTCACTGGCTAATTCTACTTTTTCGTATAATTTTTCAAAATTCACATCTTTGTCGATAATTGTAAGCAATGGCTCTGATTTTTCGGTAATTGATCCTATGTGTGGAAGGTCATAAATATTGTCCAAATCAATTTTTTCGTATTTCATTCTTGTCGGTGAATAGATGATTTTTTTATATGCATAATATTTAGGTTTTGGAATGTCTATAATTTCTCCGTTGCATGCCCTGATATGTGCATCCAGCATGTTAATGTCTAATGATTTTTCTACACATTCGAATGTTCCCTGAATTCTTGGATTAATTTCAATAACATACAGTCCATTTTCATTCAGGATATAGTCAACACCGTTGGATCCGACTAAATTAAATTTATGGGCTAACTTCTCGGAAGTTTCATTCATCTGTTTATTTATATCGTCCACGTCATTGACATCCTCCATTATGGATTCGCAAGTCAATGGCAGGATGTTTCCGATATATATGAAACTGTCATCAATGCCGAAGTCATTTTCGCACAGCAGTCTTGTGTTGATGATTGTCTTTGCATCGGTTTTGCTCGAAAGCAGTGATGAGCTTACATTGATTCCCCTGACATATTCCTGCAACATGTATTCGCCATCATTAAATTGGATATCTGAATCATTATTTAAAAGATTTATGTCATAACCTCCACTTCCTTGAAGAGGTTTTAAAATAAATTGAATGTCTTCATGATTTTCATTAATTTCCAAAGCTTCATCCATATCCACATGAAAAGTCATTGGAGTTAAAAATTTGTCCTTGATTTTTTCATAAAATCTGTATTTGTTCTCGATGGCCTTGACATTAACAGTCCCTAAAATCTTTTTTTGATGTTCTTTTGAAAAATCTGATGGTGAAACGCCGCTGATAGGTATGATATAATCAACTTCATCAAGATACTCTTCTGATATCTCTAAAAGGTGTTTGCTGTTGAACTGATCTTCGAAACTTCCGCAGCTTTCATCTTCAATTTCATTTAGGATGATTTTCTGATTTTTAATTTTGGGAGTGTCTAAAGTTGAAAAATAACTTGAAGAGTAAATTTCGTAATCTAGCTTTAATGCACTATTAAGCATACTTCTTGTATCAATTCCAATAAGTAATAGCTTTTCCATAAAATATCAATAAAAATAGTTATTTTTAATAGTCCCGAGCGGAGTCGAACCGCCGTCTCCGGGTCCAAAGCCTAGAAGGATTACCACTACCCTACGGGACTATTATTTGTTGCAAATGTACAACAATAATATATCTTTATCATGTAGTATTTAAACCTATCGGCAATATTATAATTTTCGATAAAATAAGCATTTTTCATGCCACATGCAATTGGAGCAAATTTCACAAACACTTTCTTTTGTATTGAAAATCAAATCGACTTTTTTGAATAATTCGATTGCATTCTGTTCTTCGGTGATGTCTAATTTTTTTAAGACTTCCTCATCCATCCCTACAATTCTTTTATTTTGGTCTTCATTTTCGCAAATTCCTTCATTTAAATTTGGGCATGCTTTGCAAATGTCATCTGCAGAGTTGGTGAGTGTTACTGTAGTCGTGTCGAGCTTTCTTTTGGCGTTAATGTCAACCATATTTCTGACAAACGCTTCATCATAGCCGTAACCCTGAAAGCCCTTAAGGCATAATAGGTGATGTCCTCTTAAAACAAGTTTCATGTTGAATCAAAAAATAATAAAAAAAGAAAGGTTTTAAAACCTTTAGTCTTTTGGTAAAAATACTTTGGATACTGAAGCTGCACCTAATATTTTTACAATGTCTCCTGCGATAAATGGTACAAGACCCATCATCAGTAAGTCAACAACACTTAAAGCGGTTCCTTGGGTAGCAATAGACCATAATGCAAGACCGGCCAATCCTGGAATGTAAATCAATGCGAAGTTTGCAATTCCAATAACGACTGCCATTTTTGTAAAGTTACGTGCTTTTGCATATTTTTCAGTAATCAATCCTACGAAGTAAGATGCAATAACAAATCCTATGAAAAATCCGCATGTGGATCCAAGGAATATGTCTAATCCACCGGTCATTCCTCCAAACCAAGGAACGAATGCGATTCCAAGAACGATATATAGGATTTGGCTTAAACAACCATATTTTTTACCTAAAAATAAACCAGAACATAATACTGCAAATGTTTGAGCAGTTATAGGAACTGGAGTCCATGGGAGTGGAATAATGATTTGAGCCATTATACCAGTAATGCATGCCATCATTAATGACATAAGTAACTTAGTTGCAGTACTAGCATCTTGTATTCTTTCAAAAACGTTTTTTCTAGTACTGTAATAATTATCTATATCGATATTCATCTTTTTCCCTCCAATTTCTGATTATATTATTTTTTTCAAATAAAAAAAAATTTGAATGAGAATGGTAAATTCCCATTAGTCAATTGTAATTAATTGAATGTTGTTTGGTTTTTTAACAATGTTTACAGAGTTAAATGCAACCAGTTTTTTGATTCCTTTTTCAGAAGCAACATCAACAAGTCTTTGACTGATCACACCATCAAAGATAACAGCGTCAGCGGTTCCGTCTATGTTTTTGATTTCCTCATAGATTTCTTCCACTTCAACCTCTTTGGTCATGTTCAATGCTTCATCTAAGATTGCTCCACTGCCTGTGCCTTCGAATTCCTTAAGCATGTCTTTCATTAAGGTTACTTCGTCGTCTTCGATTACAGGTTCTTCAACAACACGTTCACGTTTGGAGAACTTTTGGTGTTGTTTTTTGTGGCGTCTGTCTTGTCTTCTGTGGTCTCTTTTGCTGTTTTCATTGAAGATATTGTTGGTTGCTAAAAACTGTGCTGTAGGAACTTTGTCTCTAAGAGCAATGAGTACTTCGTCTTTTTCCAGATCTTCAACTTCTTTTCCTTTTGGAGCACGGGTAATGTAGTCAACGTCACCGATTTGCAGGAGTTCTTTTAGGATTAATTCTCCTCCTCTGTCACCGTCAACGAATGCAGTGGTGGTTCTTTTTTTACTTAACTCACCAATGGATTTTGGAACGCTTACTCCTTCAACCGCTACGGTATTTTTGATTCCGTATTTGAGTAAGTTTAAAACATCGCTACGTCCTTCCACTACAATAATCGCATCGGATGTGTGGATGCTAGGGCCGGCAGGCAATCGATCATCACCATATTCAGAGATTTCATGCACTCTCATGGCTTCTCTGACTTCTTCAATCATTTTCATACTTGCAGGACCAACGCTTTCAACCATGTTTTTATAGATTTCTTTTGCACGGTTAACCACTTGTTCTCTTTTGACAGCTCTTACGTCTTCTACTTTTAAAGTTTGAATTTCAGCTTCGCAAGGTCCAACACGATTAATTGTTTCGAGAGATGCTGCGAGTATGGCGGTTTCAACTCTGTCTAAACTGGATGGAATTACAATTTCGCCTTTAGCTCTTCCACTATTGGAATGGATGTTAACTTGAATTCTACCAATTCTTCCAGTTCTTTGAAGCTCTCTTAAGTCTAAATCATTACTGAGCAAACCTTCAGTTTGTCCGAAAACTGCACCGACAACATCCGGTTTTTCAACAATTCCATTAGCTGTAATCTGAGCATGGATTAAATATTTTGTTGTTGTTAATTCTTCACCTTTTCCCATTTTTAAGCCTCCTTAGCTTATTAATCGGGATAATTTATGTAATATCTAAGTGAATGTGCATAAATTATACGATAAACTTATTATTTTTTTATCTTTTATACACTAAAAAAAGAGTCAATACATTTGCAGGAGATTCTTCCATTAAGGTTTACTAATATTTTCTAATTAATGGTTTAATTTTAGATTTATAAACTTCTTAACTGTCAAATTCATCAATATTTGATTTTTCTCCTGTCTTTTGATTAGATTAGTAATAATGTAATAAGAATAATGTAATAACTCTATTGAGCATATAAATGATATGTTAAGTATTTTCAAATACTTCTAATTATTAACTTTAGTTGAACTAATATATAAAATCTGTTATATATTTTAGGAAGGTACTACAAACTACTATACAAGTTAAGAAAATTTGGTGAACGCATGTCAATAAATCCAAAAAATGTTTTAAATAAGAATAAAAATTTAAATAAACGTGTTGATGTTGATAAAATTAATTTAGATGGTGTTGATATCACAGATTTAAAATTCAATGGTAAAAATTACACTAAGCATATTAATTTAATTTCTCTTCTCGATGAGATTTCCGCATGTCAGCTCAGCGATGCATACAATTCAATCTCCTCAAGGTCCGGCACAATACAATCCATAAAACCGATCAACAATCATAAGGTTTGGGGCAGAATATTCACTGCCGAAACCACAAGTGATGACTGGGGGACTTCAGCATTGGCAATTGATGCTGCAGATGAAGGAGATATTCTTTTTTTCAAGGTTGACAGTGAAGACAAGGCCATTTGGGGTGAACTTGCCTCAAGCTGTGCAAGGGATAACGGCATAAAGGCAACTGTCATTTACGGTTCTGCACGTGATTTGGATGCTCTTTTATATATGGACTTTCCGGTATTTGCAAGCAATTTTTGTCCGAATGCTGGATCTGCTTTAGGTCTGGGCACTTTGGGTGAGACAATTTCAGTTGAAGGTGTTGATATCAATTCAGGAGACTTTTTGCTTGCAGATGAATCAGGAATTGTTGTGATTCCTCAGTCCCTTTTTGCAAAAACTATCGAAGCCGCACTTGCCGTAAAGATAAAGGAGGCAGGTATTATCCAGGATATAAATGGTGGTAAAACATTGGCTGAAATAGTCGGGCTCAGATAGAAAAACATTTATATGGACATCAATATTTATATATAAATATATCGATAGGTTTATATATGACATATGTCTAATTATATAAATGATACAGATTTGATTTTAAGTTTGATTTTATGAAATTTTTAGGAAACAGTTTGCATATAGCAAACTCTGGAAAATTGATAGCACGATCTGACAAGACACCTTCACCAGGTGCAATAGTTTTTGATAGCAAAAAGAATAAGATAGGTAAGGTCGGCTATGTATTTGGGCCCACAAAAAAGCCCTACATTTCTATTCGCCTATTCAAATCTGCAAATAGGAATGAAATTGTAAAAAATTGTGGTGAAAAACTGTTTGTATCGAAACCAAAATCCAAAAAGTCTAGAAAAAGGAGGATGAGAACACGACACAAAAAGTAGACGAAATGCCAAGAAGAGGACGTAGAAGAACAAGACAAGTTGAAACTCCCGAAGATAATTATGCGCAAGATAAACAAACCGTATGTCCTGAATGTGGTTCTACTGAATTAATCGGTGACTATGAAAGGGCAGAAGTTGTATGTGCTCGTTGCGGATTAGTCATTGACGAAAATCTTGTTGATATGGGTCCTGAATGGAGGGCATTTGACCATGAACAAAGAGATAAACGTACAAGAGTAGGAGCTCCAATTACTTACACCATTCACGATAAAGGTTTAAGTACAATGATTGATTGGAGAAACAAAGATATCTATGGTCGTGATATTCCTGCAAGAAACAGAGCTCAATGGTACAGATTAAGAAAATGGCAAAGGAAAATCAGGATTTCCGGTGCTACTGAAAGAAATCTTGCATTTGCATTAAGTGAACTTGACCGTGACTCCTCAAGATTAGGTCTTCCAAGATCAGTTAGGGAAGCTGCATCTGTAGTATACAGAAGTGCTGTTGACAATAAGCTGATTAGGGGAAGAAGTATTGAGGGAGTAGTGGCAGCTTCATTATATGCTGCATGCAGACGTTGTAACGTACCACGTACTTTGGATGAAATTGCTGAAGTATCAAGAGTTACTAAAAAAGAAGTAGGTCGTACTTACAGGTTCCTGACCCGTGAATTGAATATTAAACTGCCGCCAACTTCTCCGGTGGATTATGTTCCTAGATTTGCATCTGAATTGGGATTATCCGGTGAAGCACAATCCAAAGCTATTGAAATTATCGAAAAGGCAATGGAAAAAGGATTGACTTCAGGAAGAGGCCCTACCGGTGTAGCTGCAGCTGCTTTATACATTGCATCCGTTTTACTTGGTGAGAGAAAAACACAAAGGGATGTAGCAGATATTGCAGGTGTAACTGAAGTTACTATTCGTAACAGGTACAAAGAATTAACAGAACAATTGGAAATGGGTGTAACCTTATAGTTATGTCCCTTTTGATTAATTGAGGATAACTTGATTAATCATTCTTTTTTTATTTTTTTGCTTGTGATATTATGAAGTTTAACAAAAAACACATATTGATATTGTTGATTTTCATTGCTGCATTATGCGTCATCTGTGCAGTTTCAGCACAACCAACCGCTGCGGCTAAAACCTCAAAATCCACCATCAAAATTAACAATTTCAAACCTGGCGTTTCATGGGCGCCAAAAGCTTTGAAATTAAAGAATGGTGATGCCATTGCGGGGTATGTTGAATATAAGGGAAACATGCAGTTTGACAAGGGAACAGGTGTCACTTGCTGGTATGTCGGAAACGGTTTGAATGGTGATTTGGAACCTCATTTCACAAAGCTTGTAAAGGTAAAATTCTACTTTAAAAACAAGAACGGCAAAGTTAAAACTAAAACTGTTTCAAGCAAAGGCAGCAGCCACATAAGAACCAATTTGATTAATGGTTACACTCCCTACAAAGCGGATGTATGGTACAAATCATAGCTTTTTTAGAATGAATCCTCAGAGGTTCATTTTTTTTTAATTTATGTCTTTGATTACTATTAGAATGCATATCTTGTCTTAGGAGTATAGCATAAATTTCATTGAGGGGTTTTAAAATTCCTTATTTTATATTTTTTCTGAATTGAATTTTTTATAGTATTTCACATTTTTTTTTAAAATAGTGCATAATTGTTAAATATCATTTTCAATAAACTATAATTAACTATGGAGAAATTATCATGTTAGAACAATACTTGCCTTTTATGGGGCTAATAATTTTTGGAAATATTGAAAACCTAATTCTTTCATCACAAGGTGTTGTACAAGGAGTTAATCCTAAGGTATTAGGTGGTTTAAGCATACTTGTTGTAATAATCTGGCTGGTATTAGGTACAATTTTGACTGATGCCGCAATGCAATATTCAAACGCCATCAATTTTATCGGTGGACTTGCAATATTCATATTAGGTATTCAAGCAGTTTATGAAGCTGTAAAAAATATCAGATCAAAAGGAAGTGCATAAGTATGGTCGATTTAAAAGAGTACGTCCCGTTTACTGGATTGCTTATTTTTGGAAACATTGAAAACCTTATTTTAGCATCACAAGGTGCTGTAGCTCATGTCGATCCATTTATTTTAGGTGGATTAAGTATTATAGCGGTTATCATATGGCTTTTAATTGGAACATACGGAACCAAAATTGCTATTAAATATGCTGATTACATTGAAATCATCGGCGGAGTGGCCATTATTATTTTAGGTTTACAGTCCATGCTTGAAGCTTTCGGAGTAATTCCCTGATTTTAACTGTCAAGCATAAGGAGTGCATATGTTTTTTGCATTCCATATTTCATTCTTTTTTTAACTTTAGGAGTATTTCTCAATTCTATAAATTAACTCACGCACAATTCCGTCATTATTGGTCTTTTTAACTTTTGCAAGTCTTTTTTGATATTTTGGAAGTCTTTTCAAGAAGTTAGCTACTCTTTTTGCACTCATCACTTCATGGTATTCTCCATAACCTAATTTCTGCACGTAAAATCCATTTAATGTCTGTTCAAAGTTTCCGATTGCAGGAACGGAATAAATCGGTTTTTTGAGATGAATTGCTTCTGAAATGAATGTGAATCCTCCATTGCAGATAACTGCTTTGGAAGAGGCAAGATCTTCATAAAATTCATCTTCATTAAATGATTTGTAGGTTAAATTTCCATCAGTTTCATCCTTGTTGAATCCATATACAATGAACTGTTCATCTTTAACTGCTTTAAGCCTTTTAACAAGTTTTTCACTTTCACGGCTTGTTTGGTAAACGATAATGTGGTTTCCTTCTTTAGGCTCTAACTTTAAGATGTCCTCACGGATGATTGGGGGATAGAGGACAGCATGTTTTCTAGGTTTAATTTTTGGATAAAAGAAGCTGGTTAGGATGTGGATCTTGGGATTGACCACATATGTTTTGATGACTCCTTTTGCTTTAAGCATTTCTCCAATATGATGTTTAGGATAGTCAATTTTTGTTTGTGTAATCATGTGGATATTGTCTAGACTGATAAGAGGAATGTTTCTGAGTTTGGACACGACTGTGGCATATATCTCAAAATCAGTCACGATGACATCAGGATGCAGATGTGTCGCTTTTTTATATAAATTCTCATAGCCTACTTTGATGTTGGTCGGATTTCTTTTAAGTGCATCGGATAATGTTTTAAGGTCATTTACTTTGTTGTTGATGTAGACAGTGTTAAATCCACCTATTTCATAGACATTATCAAATTTGGATTTCAAATATTCATATGCTCTGTCGCTTGAAAAAAGATAAACGTCGTATTTGTCCTTGATTCTATCAACAATGACTCCTGTTCTTATTGCATGGCCCATTCCTTCACCGCAAACACAATAGAAGACCACTTTTTTTCTTCTTTTTCGATGCATTGTTTTAATCTGTTTCTGGGTATTTCTGATTCTGCTGAGGGACTCGTCATATGTCGATTTAATTTCATTAATCTGCTCTGCCCTTTTTTCCAGTTTTTCAAATCTTGAACTTGAAAGCCTTTCCCTTCCATGATCAAAGTTATAATTAAGTTCGCTGGCATCAGTCCTTTTTCCTAAAAAGTCGTTAACTGTACTTTTTCCGTATTGCTGAATCAAAGTTGTGATACCTTCTTCTTCGAGCCTTCTGGTTGAAACTTCGATTTTTGCATTTCTAAGCACTCTGAAAGGTTCCTTTTTAGCCAATCTTTCAATGTAATCAGTATCTTCACCAAATGTCAGGGATTCGTCAAATCCTCCGCATTCATCGTGAAGTTCCTTTCTTGCAATTATCCCATAACACCCGGCACCATGGGGCTTTATCTTTTCAACGCTTACCATGAAATTATTTGCAAAATCATGGAACAGCTTGTCTTCAATCTTATTGGACATCGGAAGCATTTGGGTAATGGCTATTCCGAGCTTTTCCATCTGAAATTCATACAGCACATCTCTCAAATAATCATCGGTAAGCTTCAAATCTGAATCGAGGAAAAGCAAATATTCTCCTTTTGCAACTTCAGCACCCTTGTTCCTACCTACTGCTGGAAGACCTCCATCAACCACTATACAGCCATATTCTTGAGCAATTTCTCTTGTCCGGTCTTTGGAGTTAGCATCAGCGACTATTACTTCGTAGTCGTCAAAATCCTGTTTTTTTATGCTTTCCAATAAAACTGGAAGGTATTCCTCTTCATTATAGGTAGGTATGATAATGCTGAAAATCATAGTTAAAAATATATTTTTTAAATAAATAAATTTTTGTAAAATAGGCCATATTTTCGAATTTAAAGGATTATTTTCAATTATCTAGAATTAAATTTTTTTCCAAGACATGATGTTTTCATGTAATTTTCGAGTTTTTGAAAAATTCTTCATTTTGCATATATTTGCGAACACATTTTTCAATTTTTAAAACTCTTTATTATAACATTCAGATTTATCCGAAATACCTGTTTGATATTCAATTGGTAATTTTGACATTAACGCTTCAGTTACTGTATGGAAATTCATACCTAGTAAATCAAAATTTTCAATATGTTTTGGATTTATTGACATTAACGATTGTGTTTTTACATTTAGAGGTTAAATGCTTTTTAAATCTTTAAAATAATTATAATTAACTTTTATTTTGCAAGTGATTAATTTTAAAGCTTTTACACTTGAAATGCACCTCTCTCTTCATGTTGGGGCAATGTCATTTTCTTGACAGCATCATCATTGCAATGATTGTGATGATGAAGCCGCAAAACATTATCATGCTTGGAACTTCACTGTAAAGCAAAAGTCCGAATATCAATGCTGCAAAAGGCTCGGCACCTGAAAGAAGTATTGATGAAACTCCCGAATCAATGTGCTTCAGGCTTAATGTTGAAAAGATGTAAGGAAGGGCAAATGAGAATGTGGAGTGCAATACTAAAAACAGGATTGTTAATGTGGGGTCAATTGATATGAAAGTTGAAATTTGACCAAAATCAGTAAATGGAATCAATGCTGTTGAAATGAACATGATTGAATAAAATAGTATTGTGTATGTGTGATTTCCCCTCTCAATTGATTTTTTCGATGCCATCAGATAAACTGCCCAGAAGAGCCCTGCTCCAATGCCTGAAACTATTCCGAACAGTGGTGTTGAAGAGAGGTTTTCCTCCAAAACTCCTGTCATCAGCAGACATCCGAAGATTGCTAAAAACATGCAGATAATCTTTTTTGAGGTAATCTTTTCTTTGAATATTACATATGCAAATACCAGCACATATATTGGAGCGAGTGATAATAAAACGGCCGCAAGAGACAATGGCACAGTATTCATCGATTCATTATAGCATAGATTAAGTCCGACGATACATAGTGAACATACCAAAAACAGAGGAATGTCCGATAAATCTATTTTGAAGAGGTTCTTGTCGGTTAAGAGTATTGCAATCAATATTGGGATGATTGCTATTGAAAACCTCAAAAACAGGAGTGTGCTTTGGTCAATTCCATTCTGGGTTAATGTGCGAACAAAGATTCCGCTTGATCCGAACATGATTCCAGCCAGAATCGGCAAAATTAGATAGATTTTTTTCATGATATCATTCCAGATATGAATATGCATTCCATGAAACTGTATAATACTCGCAGGAATTGTTCAGAGGAACCCTCAAATCATTCAGAAGTTTCATTTCATTATACTCCGGGTTTATGTGGTATGTTAGTTTATGTGGAGTTGCGTTGTTGTAATTGATAACTTCTGTGCTTATGTTTCCTAAATCAATTTCCCCAGTCGGATTGACGATATCTACAGTGTAGTAGTCCGCTTCGGCTCCCGCAAATGCTACAGTAAAGCGTAAAAATATCACGAAAATTACCAAAAAGTAAATTCCAAAACGGTTGAACAGGTATCTTATCTCGCTGAAGCCACGATTTCTATAAACCGGCTGGATTTTCTCATTTTCATCAAGTAATGTCTCGTCATTAAATATTTTTCCGATTATTATATTCAGATAGAATCCGTTTCTGTACACCAGGTATAGTCCGAGGATTCCAACATATGAAGGGGTTGCAAACATTCCTCCATCGATGATGCCGATAATCAGGCAGCTTGAGAAAAATGCAATCAGAAGATTAGTGAACCATGGACGTTTTTGGCATGCCAGAACAAGAGTGACAAATAATATTGGAATTAATAAAATCACCAAAAAACTGAAACTTGGAAGGTACTGATATAGACCAACGCCTGTGTTAATGTCACTTTGAATGAATGGTCCCATTATCTGAGTTAGAAGTGCTCCTAAAATAGACTTTAACAGATGAGTATGCAAAATGCTTGTAGTGCTCATTGAGCTAGTCATAGAGGCAAAAATAGTGTTAAGTTTTATGCCCATTTGAATCCTGAAGATGACCTCCAAAATAATGCCCATCACCAGTGAAGCAAAACCCACTGCAATTGAGATTTTGAGATATTTTGTGGTGTCGATATCCTTATCGATCATCTGGGATAATATTAAAAACAAACCTAAAAGGCCAAAAAAGATTATGTCCTTTCCCTTTGAGGATCCCATTAGAAATAAATATGTAATTGGCCTTATAATCGGATTGAACATGTCAGTTAGAAATATCACTCCTGCAAAGATAATGCAAATCAATCCAATTATGATAGTTTTATTAAGTTTCATTAACAATAGTTTAATTATTAATACCTTAAATAAGTGATGCCATGTTTCCGATTGAATATTTCATAGGTCTGATTTTAATAGGTATCTGTGCGGGTTTTGCATCAGGCCTTTTGGGTGTAGGGGGCGGATTTTTAATAGTTCCTCTGCAATACTTTTTACTTAAATACATTGGTGTTGAACCGGATTTGGCAATGTTAATCTCTCTGGGCACCAGTCTCGCCATTATCATTCCAACATCTTTCAGTGGAGCTTATCGCCACACTCGTACAATGGATGGTATTGTTAAGCCTGGAATTCGGTTAGGTGTTTTTGGGATAATTGGGGGAGTTATCGGCGGATTTGTAGCATCAGGTTTGCCTTCAGGAATCCTGGAAATAATCTTTGGATGCTTATTGCTTTTTGTTGTTTTTAAGAATATACTTGACATCAACAAGGAGAGGGAGGATGCTAAAATTCCATTTAATCTGCTTTCAACTGCAATAATCGGTATTTTTGTCGGTTTTGCATCAGGCCTTTTGGGAATTGGAGGGGGAATCTTCTTAATCGTGATTTTAACTGCACTTTTAGGATTCTCATTGATTGAAGCAATTGGAACCTCATCCGTATTTATTTGCCTGACTGCAATCGGTGGATTTTTATCATATGTAGTGTCCGGATGGGGAGTCAGCACATTTCCATATTCGATAGGTTATGTGAGTATCATAAACTTTATTTTAATTTCTTGCTTTTCAGTTCCGATGGCATCTTTAGGTGCTAAAATGGCGCATAAAGTTCCTCAAAAGAAATTAAAAATCGTATTTTCTATTTTAGTTCTTTACATTGCATTGAAAATGTTGGGTGTTTTACCATAAGGTGATAAAATGAGTGGAGACAGAAAAGTTGGTGAAAATTTTGATGCGGATGATGCATCAGACATCTTTGACAAATTAAGAAACATTGAAGGAAAAACAAAATCTAAAAAAGATGACAGTAAATTAAAGAATATTGCAAATCTGATGAATGAAGCCAAATACTATGAAAATAAAGGCGAATTTGATAAGGCAATCGATTTATATAATCAGGTCATCTTCACATTGCCGGATTCTGTAAAGGCATATGAAGCAATAGCAGCTATCTATAGAAAACAGGGCGATGAGGGTAGCGAAAAGGAAATCTTAAAGAAAGCCATTGCTTCATGCAGTAAAAATGATGAATTTAAAAAAAGATTAAATGAACTTAAATAGATAACATGAGGCGAAAAGAAACAATTTTATTCATGACTGTCGGAACAGGATTCAATTCAAGTTCCGATGAAAACGGATTCAAGTTGCTTGCAAAGAAATTATACTCTACCATAAATAAAATCTATCCCAATCAGGTTGTATTTTTTGCATCGGATAAGTCCAAACGCACAATAGAATATATTGAGGAGCTGTTTAGGCTTGAAGGTGATGAGTTTATTTTGGATGAGGATTACCAAATTGTTCCAATTGAAGCTATTGATGATTTTAATTCCTGTTTTGAAGCTTTTGAATCAAAGATATGGGACTTTGATTATTTAAAAGAAGAGGAATATAAAATTATAATGGATTATACCTCAGGAACTAAAACAATGTCTGCTGCAATGGCTTGCTGTGGTCTTTTCTACTCTAAGGATTTGATTTCTGTAGGTGGAGACAGGTCCATGGGTGAAGTTTCAGCAGGCACGGAGCTCATCAATTATCAAAATCTCTATAAAATTTATGACAAATTCGCATTGATGAGAACAAGATACAATTTCAATGCCAAAAGGTTCATGGCATGCATTGATATCTTAGATTATATAGTAGATTTGAATATTCATAAGGCGTCATTATTGAATTTGTGCAAGTCATATTACGCGTGGGACAATATGGACTTTGAAAGCGCATACGAACATTTAAAGAAGGTTGACATTAACCAATTTGAATTCATCGAAATTGAAAAAGATCTCAAAAATAACCTTAAGGCTTTGGGAGCCATTGTAAATTCAAGGTCTGAAAATCTCAAGAATTGCTACATTCTTGCAAGTCTGATTAACAACGCCATAGGCAAGGCTGAGGAATACAAATATGACGATGCAATTGCCAGATTATACAGGGCTCTTGAATTGTCAGCTCAAATTAAATTAACCTCATATGGCATTAAAAGTTCGGATGTTGATGTTTCAGTGCTTTTGGAGAGTGATGTTTCACAGGAGTTCATTGATGAGTTGGAAAAAACAAGAGAAGATGGGAAAATAAGGATAGGTCTTGTTAAGGATTATCAGTTGCTTAATGAGTTAAATGATGATTTGGGCAAATATTATGTGGATAATGAGAAAAAAATCAGAAACATTACCATAAAAAGGAATAATTCCATCTTGGCACATGGTCTTGAATCAAAGTCAAAAGATGATTTTGACGAATTTTTAAAAGTCGTAACTGATGTGGCTAGAAATTTGGACAAGGACATGAACAAATTCCTGAAACAAACTAAATTCGCAAAATTCGATTTAAAATTAAAGTTAAATACTTTTTAAATAACTGAATAATTATATTTCAGTTATTCCTATTTTTTCAACAGATACTTTCTGGAGATATTTTTAAAACTGAAACTAGGGTCTGTTGTCTTGTAGTATACCCAACCTTCACGGGCACAATCTGTTTGCCCTTCACAAACGCTTGAAGCATAGTTTCCGTCTGCAGTTAGCTTAAATTCTTCAAAATCATCTGGAAGAATATAGGTCATTGTTTCTATGGGCACACTTTCCATATCAAATGCATCCCAGATTTTCTTAGCTTCACGTATATCAAATGATCCTTTCACGCTATCAATCATGTGGAAGCAGAATAAATGGTTTTCACTTAACTTTTGAGGATTTCCTTCAATTTCCGGTCCGCAGATTTCACCTTGCCAACATACAAAGTCGCACTCTTCAGTGTTTTTAAGGTAGCTTTCAAGTTTCTCTTCAATCTCATATGCTTCTGCCATTTCCCAGTAGATGTCTTCAGCATCAATTATCTGTTCGTTATCAGGGTGGAATACGAGCATGTTGTCTGAATATATGTAAAAATCATATTTGGTTCTTCCAAAACTTGATTTTACCTTCTCAAGGATATATGTGGCTGGTGAACCGTCACATTTTTGTGTACGGATAAAAGGAGTCTTGTCTTTCAAAATCTCAGGCATGTTTTCGCAGTGTTCTTGATTATATTTTGAAATGTATCCAAAGTTGTTTGGCAAATCATTGAGGATGTCTTTTGTCTTGCCGAAGAAGGAATGCATCATGTTTTCTCCCCATCCTCTTTTCATTAACCATCCTCCGATTGAACTTTCAAACATTTCGTTTTGTTCCTGATTTTCTGATTCTTCTCCTATTTTGTATCTGTAGTCATCAGGATTTGAATAGGTGACTCCAAGCAATTCTGTTACATCTGTATGTTCTTTTTGAGGGATATCAAAATCAAATATGTTAAGAGGCAATACAATGCCCTGTGTTATGACATCTAATTTTTCAAGTTTCATTGTTTTTATTTCAAAATTTTTGCAACGCAGAAACTCAGACCATTCTTCTTCAGGAACTTTCGAATCTATTTCAATGTATATGCAGAAATCTCCTACTTTGAAATCCCCCGCTTCGCCAATACATGTCCATCCGAGAACTCCAATAAGTTCCAGGCCGTCATAACCTTCAATTGCCTTAGTCCAATCCACTTTTTCAACATGCGCCAGGGAACGTTTTCCATCAATTATCAAGATTTTCCCTCCTATTAATACTATTTCTTCAAATCTTTTGTTATATGTTTCGATAGGAAATTCTTCCATATTGGGGGGGGGGTTGAAAAAAAGAACTATAAAAAAAGTCAATTTAAAATTAGATTTAAAAAAAATAA
>NZ_CAMVPN010000056.1 GCF_947169325.1 uncultured Methanobrevibacter sp.
CTCCTATAGCTGCTTGAAGAGCGAATAATAAACTTTCTATTTCACCACTAGGTGGCTCCCATATTGATGAAAACCAAGGTTCAAAGTTTGTTGCTTCAATTTGTTCACTTGCCGCATCATCAGATCCACCAAAGTATCCATCATCTTCCCCATGACCATTATACATTGCCAATGGTGCGATGAAAATAATTGCGCAAATAATTGCTAAAATAATTAATGTTGATGTTTTCATATTATCACCTTATGCTTCATTAGGAGCTAATGCATTAAGTTTATCTAACAATTTTGGTTTGTAAGCTTTTAATCTGTCCCAGATAATGACTGTTAAGATACCTTCACCAATTGCTAATGGTACTTGAGTTACTGCAAAGATAACTAAGAAGTTGGTTAATGCTGTACCAAAAGTAGGAGCAGGGAATGCGAAAGCTAATTGGAATGAAGTAGCTACATATGTTAATAAATCTCCTAAAAATGCTGCAAAGAAAATTGCGATAGTAGAAGATACATTAGCTTTTGTTAAACCTTTATATATAAGCCATGCTGCTAATGGTCCTACAATACCCATAGATACAATGTTTGCACCCAAGGTAGTTAATCCTCCATGAGCAAGTAAAATTGCTTGGAAGAGAAGAACAATAGTTGCTAATACTGCAGTTACTGCAGGACCAAATAATGCTGCACCTAATCCGTTACCACAAGGGTGAGAACAACTTCCAGTAACAGAAGGCAATTTCAAAGATGATAAGACGAACATGAATGCACCACTTACTGCAAGTAAAGCTTTGGATTCAGGGGTTTCATCTACAATTTTTTTAATTTGATATAAACCAAATGCAACCACGATGAAGGCTACGACGAACCATATTATACACCAGGTTAATGGTAAATATCCTTCCATAATATGCATAAATAATTTCCTCCAAATAACCTATCAATATAATTTGATAAACTACTCAATAAAAATTTAAATTATAATTAAAATTTATTAAAGTTTTATTGATAATGATATTATATACCTTATTATATATAAATATTATTAGTAATACATTAAACAAAATTTAGGATAACCTAAACAATTTTTTGAAATAATAAAGTAAAGATGATAACATGAATATCAAAAATAACCTAATTTTAGCTCTTGACGTGATGAGCGAAAGTGAAGCAATCGAAATTTGCGATTCAGTTAAAGATTATATCGACACCATAAAAATAGGATACCCACTGGCACTTGCCGAAGGCCTTGAAATAATCAACAAGCTAAAGGACAAATTCGGATTCAAAGTGATTTGTGACTTCAAGGTAGCAGACATTGACGCAACCAATTCAAAAATATGCGATGAGACATTCAAGGCCGGCGCTGATGCAATAATCTGCCATGGCTTTGTAGGATCCGACAGTGTGCAGGCATGTCTTGACATGGCAAACAAACATGGAAAAGAACTGTTCCTGCTAACTGAAATGTCACATCCTGGAGCTAAAATGTTTCTGCAGGAAAATGCGGATGCAATTGCACAAATGGGCGTCGACATGAACATAACTAATTTCGTAGCTCCTGCTACAAGACTCGGCAGATTGTCCGATATTCGCCGAATTGTAGGAGAAGACGCATTCATCATCTCACCAGGTGTTGGAAAACAAGGTGGTGACGGCAAAAAGACCCTTCAATATTCAAATGCAATCATAGTCGGACGTAGCATCTATGAATCTGAAAATCCTCAAAAAGCATGTGATGAATTAATCAAATCACTTTGATTAAAGCTAAACTATTTTAATAAAAAAAAATAAAAGTAATACTGTCCTTGTTAATAGGGAACAAATCAAATCTAAATGGGGTGAAAATACATGGCAAACGAAGTAACAAAAATGATTATGGAAACCATCTTAGCATTAATCACCACTGCATTTGCGTTCGTTGCAGGTTCAGCATGGAATGATGCAATCCAAAAATTAATCGAATCATTTATTGGATCAGGAGATGCAATTCCTAGTTTATTCATTTACGCTATCGTTGTAACTATTGTTGCTGTAGTTATTACCGTACTCGTAGCCAGAATTGCTGGTAAAATGGGTATCGAAGTAGGAGACGACTAAACAAAAAAAAATAAAGGAATTCCATATTCCTTTTTTAACTTCTTTTTTTAATTAAAATTTTCAAAAACCAAACCGCCACATACATATGATATTTCAAATAAAATAAAACAGACAAATATCCAAATGTTAATTACACCACAAACAGCAAGTAATAATAACACTATTTTCATTACAAAGCGGTATTCAAAAAACAGATTCATGAACTTGTTATGAGTGACGTTTGAAATCATTTCATGGCCAACCTCATCTGAAATTGCAGCCAATATACATATCAATAAAATAACCAGGCTCAACTCAGGAATTCCGCCAATCAGCAAAATTACAAGGAAAACAATCAGTGCAAGGATGTGGTGCATTCCATCCACTTTAAGAACAATTAAATTACCTATTAAAATGGCCAGGAAAATGTAAGCCGCTTCGAGGCTGTAGACAGAGGCAAGCCCAGATGCAATACCGCATACCACTCCAAAAACACTTGCAAATTTTAAATTATGATCTTCATCAAACAGGTCATCGGAATATTTCATGAAAAATCCGGATAGAATAAACAATAATGCAAGAATAATATAACTCATCTAATCACTTCTTATCTTATCCAATGCAGCCGCATATATCAATGGAAAGATGACAGTGACATCACCAACAACACTGGCTAAACTGGATCCGCATCTTGCCTTTGCCCATGACTTTGCCTCCTCCAGTGGAGCTCCGCCTAAACTGCCTGCCTCAGGCCTGTCCATGGTAATTTGAATAGCGGCATCAAGACCACCCTTTATTACATTTGAAGCCAAAGTATAATGCTTTGTCAAACCTCCACCTAAAAGTACTGCACCGACTTTTTCAGACCCAAAAACAATGTCTGAGAGTAAAGGCATGTCTCCTGCAGCGCTTATGGTAAAGTCATGGTCCTGTGAGAATATCCATAACTGTAAACCCAACATTGAATCAATGATGCCTGGTGCAAATATAGGCACGTCATTTCTGGCGGCAGTTGCAACAAATGAGTTTTCATCTTCAACCAGAAGCCCAATTTCGTGAAGCAGCTCCTGGATGGATATGACATTTTTCTTTTTTGAGATCTCTTCAAATATCTTTGTTATTTCACTTTCAAAAATCGTAAAATCATCAGACCCTACATTAATGTCAGCAATTCTACCTATGCCCTCTTCATTGAGTTCTTCATCATCCTTTCCTTCATGACGATAATGGGAACCTCCAAATGCTTCAACAAGGTCATGTGTAATGTTTGCTCCGCTTGCAACAATCAGATCCACATAGCCTTCCTTTATCATATTTGTTACGATATTTCTCATACCTCCAGGTATTAATGGGCCTCCAAGACTTAAAAACACGTTCATGTCTTCATCCTGAATCATGTCTGCCAGGATATTACAAGCTCTTGCAACTCTACCTGCACCTAAAACGCCGGATTCATCAAATTGATTAATTAAATCCAGCACACTCATATCTCTATCAACGTCAATCTGAGTAACTTTCATTAAATCACTTGAAAATTAATTGGTAATTATTGGGAATTGTTTTAAATTGGTTATGCTGTCGATTAAATCTGTTCTTGTAACAATTCCAAGCAAATTATTGTCATTATCCGCTATTATTAATCTGGAAATTGATTTTTTAAGCATTACTTCAATTGCATTAGCAATTTTTAAATCTTCATTGACAATTACTACATTGGTGGACATCAACTCGCCAACAGTCAGATTCTCATTATCTTCAGCTATTGCCTGAACAAGGTCAGTTACTGTAAATACTCCCACTACTTTTCCGTCTTTCATTACAGGAGCGCCATCAATTTCATTGGCGGTTAATTTTTTAGCGGCTTCTTTAATGGAGCAGTCCATTTTAAAGGAGATAACGTCACGGCTTGCAATATCTCCCACTGTCTTTTTAGGAATGCTTCTGATAGTAGTTGTGTCAACAAGCAAAATGTTGTCCATGTCATCTCTTCCTACAATTTCACCCATCACTCCCAAGTTGTTTACTGGTGTAGGACCAATTCTTACAGTATCACCTAGATTTAAATCCTTAATGCTTCCCAAAACCTTAATGGCCGCTTCACATTCACTAGGTTGCGGGACACTGGTGAATTCAATTTTTGCAACCGAAATATCTTCCATTCTCTTTCCATTCTTATAAATAGGAACTTTGGAATCATTATCTGAAACTTTAATGTTTAAAGAATGATATGCTTCGATTGTAGGTTTATATCCACCTCTAGGACCCGGAACACCTTTAACCAAACCGAGACTTCTTAAGGATTGCATCTGATTACGGATTGTTCCTGGATTTCTTCCCATAACCTCAGCAATGTCTTCACCCTTAATGGACTTCCCATTGGAAGATTGGTATAAATTAATTAATGTTTGTAAAATTTCCTTTTGAACAGATGTTAACATGTTAATCGCCATCTTTTTATCTAACATATTAATTTATATCAAATATACCTTATAAATGTTAATGATTAATAATGATAATGAAAAACAAGTTTTAAGAAAAAATGAACAAAATAAAGAAAAAATAAAGAAAATGAAATGATTATTTAACCAGTTGTTTTAAATCATTTCTAATGATTGAAGTTGCATCAAATCCTTTAATGACATCAACCATCTCAGGGAATTTTGCCTTAGGAATCAGTACATTGATTTGTGAGAAATCAGAACCCGGAGTTATAGTAGGTTCATCGGCACAAAGCTTATTGTCAATCAAATAACTTGATACCTCTTCAATTTTTGAATTTGCAATATTGAATTTAACATCAAAGTATTTTTTAGCAGTTATAGCACCCAATAACTGCTCATAAATCATTTGAGCTTTATTGAGTTTCTCTTCACTGCAACTTTCACTTGCATAAAGGCCAGCTGAAGAATGAAGAATTGTTTCAATCTCTTTCAAGCCCGCTTTTCTTAGGCTGCTTCCTGTTTGAGTATTGTCAACAATCAAATCAGCACCTTTTGCAATGTATACTTCAGTGGCACCGTCAGAGTTGATGACCTGCACCATCTCATTGTCCCCATCAGTCAAACCTCTGACCTGAACAAACGGCACTGAATCACCATACATTTCCTGATATACTTCATTTTCCATGATGAATTTTCTGGTTAAATTAGGATATTCTGTAAAACATAAAATTGGAGTTTTCCTATCTTTATTTGCTCTGAAAAAGTCTGATAAATTATCATAAGGTGCTTCTTTAGGAACTGCAACTATCAAACGAGTTTTTCCATAATCCAAATCACCCAATTTGATTGTGTTTGTTTCTCTTAAAACAGATTCCTCTTTAACCCAATCCTCACCAACAATTGCAATGTCGATTATTCCTCTGTTTAATTCAACAGGAGTGGATTGTGGACGAGTAAGAAACGCAATGATATCCTCATCATTCAGGATTTCAATTTCGTAAGATTCATCACCAGGTTCGTATCCTTTCACTTCATAACCTGCATCAACAAATAATTGATGAGTATTTCCTCTTTTGACATTATTCAAACTTCCCTTTGGAAGTCCTAAGATTATTTTCTCTTTCATATTAATACCTAAAATAAGATTATTCGTTTTGATATTTAATGATTTTGAAAATTGAAAAACAAGTAATCAAAATTTTAAAAAAAATAAAAGATTAGTTGTGATATGCTTCACAACTTTGTCTTGTCAATGCATGCTTGTGGGTATGCATATGTTTAACGCCCATTTCAGTTTCAATTTCATCAAGGATTTCTATACCCTCATGGGAATGAGTGTGCTCTCCGTCATTGTGGAAATGATAATGTGAGTGTTCGACATTATCTGAATCGATTTTTTTAATGGAATCATCGAATTTCCTGTCATAAAGCAATGCAGCATTTAAAACTACAAGACATGATCCGGCATTGTGAACAATTGCTCCGGTTACCGGATTCAGCAATCCTAAAACAGAACAGACAATTGCCGCTGCGTTAATTGCCATTGAAATCATGATGTTTACCTTGATTGTAAACAATGTGGAGTTTGAAAGTTTTTTAAGGTATGGGATTTTACCTATGTCATCTCCTAAAAGCGCAATGTCTGCCGCTTCAATGGCCACATCACTTCCAACAGATCCCATTGCCACACTTACATCAGCTGTTTTAAGTGCAGGAGCATCATTAACACCATCTCCAATCATACAGACTTTCTTGCCTTCAGATTTGAGTTTTTCAATCCATGAAAGCTTTTCTTCAGGAAGCAGATTTCCATAAACTTTGCCTATTCCAACTTGAGAAGCGAAATAATTTGCAGTTTCTGTATTATCACCAGTAAGCAATATGGTTTCGGTGTCCAAATCATGCAGGCTTTCTATCATGCTTGCTGAATCTTCCCGAATAACATCAGACAATCCAACGAAACCTGCAACTTTATCATTTAAAGCAACGATAATTGAAGCTTTTCCTTCACTTCTAAGCTTGTCCAGATAGCTTTCATCCACATCAATATTGTTTTCAACTAAAAATTTTGCATTTCCTGCATACACTTTACCATATGAAATGTTACAGCTTACACCTTTACCAGGATACATCTTAAAGTCATGAGGTTCTTCTAAGTCCATCTCCAACTCTTTTGCTTTGCTTACAATAGCTTTTGCCAATGGATGTTCACTTAATGTTTCACATGATGCCACTGCCTTAAGCAAATCATTTTCAGACAAATTCTCATTGATTGAAATTACATCAGATACCTGAAGATTACCGTATGTTAATGTTCCGGTCTTATCGAACACCAAAGTATTCAATGCACCTAAGGTTTCCAGTGCTTCACCAGACTTAATCAATACCCCGTATTTTGTAGCCTGACCGATTGCAGCCATAATAGCTGTCGGTGTTGCAAGTATCAATGCACAAGGACAGAATACAACCAAAACTGTGACACCTCTTTCGATATCTCCAGTTATTAACCATGCAGCAATAGCAATCAGCAATGCAATAGGAACCAGCCAAGTTGCCCACTTATCGGCAATCCTTTGAGTTGGAGCCTGCTTTTCATCAGCGGCTTTAACAAGGTCAATAAGTTTTTGAAGTGAAGAGTTTTCACCTAAACTGGTTGCCTTGATATCAATAGCCCCATACATGTTCATGGTTCCGCAGAATACCTCATCTCCAACTTCCTTATCGATTGGAAGGGATTCACCAGTCATGATTGATTGGTCAAGTGATGAAGTACCACTTATGATTTCACCGTCAACAGGTACGCTTTCACCAGGAAGTATTCTTAAGGTATCTCCAATTTTTATCTCATCAACAGAAACTTCTTCTTCAACACCATCGACAATCCTTCTACCGGTTTGTGGAGTTAAATTGATAAGATTTCTCAATCCTTTTTTAGCCCTTTCGACTGTCCAGTCTTCTAAAAGTGCACCTAATGCCATAATCCATGCAACTTCACCTGCAGCGAAG
Organism: uncultured Methanobrevibacter sp.; assembly: GCF_947169325.1. Classification (GTDB taxonomy): domain Archaea; phylum Methanobacteriota; class Methanobacteria; order Methanobacteriales; family Methanobacteriaceae; genus Methanocatella. The sequence continues at coordinate 7,518 of NZ_CAMVPN010000056.1, forward strand.
ACTTCACCAATTAAAAGTGAAGCAACCATTGCTATTGCAATCAACAGCGCAGATGAAATCCATTTTTCACGGATCAGTCTTGTCATAGCAAGAAGCAACATTGGAATACCGCTGATTATTACTGCCCCCCATGCAGGGTTCAAGTAAATCGGAGTGTCAATTCCAAGTATCATGAAAATAATCGCAATCACGAGAAATATAGCAGAGATGATAGTCATTTTCAAGCCAAATAAAAAATCTGTTATCTCATCAATCACATTTTCACCTTCTTAATTTTTATTAATAAAAGTATTACTTTTTTTGGATTCATTTATATATGCAGTATTACTGTTACATATTTATACCCCTCATAGTATATAAAAGTATTACTTTTTTTAAATTCATTTAAATACCCAGTATTACTCAAACTTATTTATCATGAAAACAAAAAGTAACATAATGATAATAAGAAATGCAACACCTGATGATTTAGATGAATTATACAATATAGAAAAAGAATGCTTCCCACCAAAAGAAGCAGCCAAAAAAGAAGAAATTAAAGAACGATTAAAGACATTTCCGAATCATTTCTGGATTCTGGAAAAAGATGGAAAAATAATATCATTCGCAAACGGCTTTGTCACAAATGAGAAAGATTTATCTGATGAGATGTATGAAAATGCAAGCCTGCATGATGAGAACGGTGACTGGCAGATGATATTCGGATTGAATACCCTTCCTGAGTTTAGAAAAAACGGTTATGCAAGTTTATTAGTTGGGAAAATTATTGAAACCGCAAAAAAAGAAAATCGTTTGGGTGTCGTGCTGACATGTAAAAAGTATTTGGTTGATTATTATTCAAAATTCAGTTTTGCTGATGAAGGCATCAGCCAATCACAGCATGGAGGTGAGGTCTGGAATCAGATGAGATTAACATTTAAAAAATAAGTAGATAATTTAGAGAAATTCCTCCAAATTATTCTTCATCGACTTTTTCAAAGTTTCTGCATTCCTTAACATCCAACAGTTGATGTTCGCTAAGCTTGCAGACTATTTTGTATTTGTTTCTAAATTCTAAAAATTTGCATTCATCACAAAGCATATTACCACCTATTTCATAGCAAGATCCATTATACTGAATGGTTCACCTTCTTTTCTTGGAGCAGGTCCGCCCATTCCAAATGCAGACTTGGCAAATTCCTTGTTCATTCTTTTTGAAACTTCATCGAATATCATCTTATAAGCAGTGCATTGAGGATCGACTGCCTGCGGAGTATGGCATGCCACAATTGCATTGTAAGGACATCCCCCTTCACAGTATTTCTTGTGCCTGCATTTCTTACAGCTTTCATCAACATAATCCCTGAATTCATGAAGTTTTGCCCATGCATCTGATGTTTTCAAATCATCAAAACTGGGATTGTCCGCTACATTGCCCAGAACATATTCAGGCATTCCGACAAAGCGGTAGCATGGATAGATTGAACCGTCTGAACCTACTGCCAAGGTTGTTCCGATACAGTCTGCAAATGTACAGAGTGTTCCTCTACGCCTCAGAGAGGATTTGCATATGTGGTCCAAATCCATTATTGAGAATTTGTCCAAATCATAGAGATACTTGTCCAACCAATCGACAAGAAGTTTTCCGTGCTCTTCCTGGTCAAGGGCCCATGGATCTGCATTATCGCCTCTAAGAGAAGGAAGTGCAGCATGGATTTTGAGACTCATCTGTTCATTTTTAAAGAAATCGTACAGTTCATCTGAGAAATCCTTTGAATAATCTGTTACAGTCAAAACGAAATTGATTATCAATCCTTTGGATTTGGCCAATTCATATTTGGACATTGTCTTGTCAAAATAGCCATCTCCCCTCTGATAATCGTTGATTTCCTTTGGCCCGTCAATACTTGTGCTTACAACGACATTGTATTTTACAAATAAATCTATCAGTTCATCGCTTAAAAGCCAGATGTTACTTTGAAGAGAAAATCCATCGAGATTTTCAATTTTTGACAGTTTTTCCAGTGCTTCACTGTAAAAGTCATAGCCTGCAAGAAGAGGTTCTCCTCCGTGGAATGTGAAGTGAACTTTATCATCTCTGAAATCAGCAAGCCAATCAATTATTTGGTCAATGATTTCAATATCCATCATTTCCTTTGTATTTTCAGAACCCCAACAGTATTTGCAGTTTGATGGACAGTTTAGGGTAGGTATAATCATTACATGGAATGTCATTTTTATCCGTAGACTTTATTTAATTCATTCAGTAATTTCTTTTTCTCATCAGGCTCCATGTCTTCGTTTACAAAGAAAACATAACCGCACTCTTCACATTTCACTGCATTCATTTCCGCATGAGCTCTGTGATTATCCAATAATCTTCTAAGAGCGATTTTATCTTTTGAACCACATTCTGGACATGGCGCTAAAAGTTCTTCGAGTTTCATTATTTTCACCTACTACTATATTTCTTTTTTAACAATATATATTCTATTATTTTACCGAAAAGTATAAATAAGATGTTTCTGTGACAACAATTTTACGAAATGGCTTCAACAAGCCTTAAATAAGATTTACGACAATATACTAAATTAAATTAAAAATAGAAGTGATGGCAATGACATATGACTACTACGACCTATTTTTAAAACAGAGAAATAACAGGTTTTTTACAGAAGTCACAAATATTGTAAGGCAAAAATTCTGGAGAGAATCTTATGATGTGGTTGAATCCCAGCAGTGGGAGGAAATCACAGACAAAATCAGAAAAAATTAGATATTGTTTTGAAGGGATTATCATCATGATAATTGCCTTCATCATTTTTCTGCAAACAGCAACTCAAAATGCACCAATAATATTCAGATAGCATTCATCATTTCAACAGGATTCTTTAGTATGGATAAATAATGAAAGCTCTGTGACATTAACGGCAGCAATATCTGATTTTGAAATTAATTTGAAATGGACATATATATCCACAACAGAATTTGGGATTGAAAAATCCGAATCGTTAATGTCAATGTCAAAAAGATTTAAAGAAAAAAAAGAGAAGTTTTGAAAACTTCATAAATTAAACTTTATCCAATGCCTGGTCGACATCAGCCAGAATATCCTCAATATCCTCGATTCCTACTGAAAATCTGATTAAATCCGGAGTAACACCAGTAGACAGTTGCTGTTCTTCAGACAATTGGGAATGTGTTGTGGATGCAGGGTGAGTTACCAAAGATTTGGCGTCTCCAATATTTGCCAAAAATGAGATTAGCTCCACATTTTCTATGAATTTCAATGCACCGTCATAACCTGCATTAAGACCAAATGAAACGATTCCTCCATAACCCTTTTCAGCATATTTCTTAGCGACTTCATGATTTGGAGAGGATTCAAGTCCAGAGTAGGTTACCCATGCAACTTTAGGATGGGCTTCCAGATGCTCTGCAACAGCCATTGCGTTTGATGCATGCCTTTCAATTCTTAGACCTAATGTTTCAAGACCCTGAAGCAGTAAAAATGATCCGAATGGAGATGGAATTGCACCTGTGTCTCTTCCGATTACTGCACGGATTCTGGTTGTAAATGCAGCTTCGCCGAAAGTTTCAGCAAACACCAATCCGTTGTAAGTTTGATCAGGCTCGGACAATGTTGGGAATTTACCGTTCATCCAATCAAAATCGCCCTTCTCAATGACAATACCTCCAAGAGTGGTCCCATGACCTCCAATATATTTTGTAGCGGATGATGCGATAATGTCTGCACCATGGTCAAACGGACGGACTGAACCGATACCTACAGTATTGTCTGCAATTAAAGGAATTCCATGAGAATGCGCAATTTCAGAGATTTTATCAAAGTCAGGGATATCCAATTTCGGGTTTCCAATTGATTCAACATAAATTGCACGAGTCCTATCGTCAATTGCTGCTTCAAACTCCTCTGGAGACTGTGAATCAACAAATGTCACTGTTCTTCCCAACTCTTCCAAAGTGTTTTCAAACAGCTCATAGGTTCCTCCATACAAGTTATCTGCAGACACTATATTGTCTCCCACCTGAGTCAGGTTAATGATTGCATAAAATATGGCTGCCATTCCTGAAGCGGTTGCATATGCAGCGGTTCCACCTTCAATAGCTGCCATTCTTTTTTCAAAAGCTTCAGTAGTCGGATTTGTCAGTCTTGTATAAATGTTTCCCCCTTCCTTAAGCGCAAATCTGTTTGCAGCCTGCTCAGGAGTGTCGAATACATAGGATGTTGTCTGATAAATAGGTGTAACCCTTGAGCCTGTTTCGTCAACTTCTTCCTGTCCGGCATGTACGCCTATTGTTGAGATGTTCTTTTTGTTTTTAATTTCATACGCCATTTTATCACTAATAATAAATTGATTTAAAATCCAAATAAGTCTTGTGCATCAAGCATTACATCCACAATGTGGACATCGAACGGACATCTAGGTTCGCAGTCACCGCATGCAATGCATTCTGTTGCATTAAACTTCAGGTTGTTATAGTGCTCCTGTATGCTTGCAGGCACTTCATCATGATTCTTTGCAAGGTCAAACAATTTGTTTACTGTTGCTATATCTATTCCTGAAGTACAAGGCTGACAATGTCCGCAGTATGTACATTGGCCCTTGAATGAATGTTTTGGAGCGTTTTTAAGAATTTTGGAATACTCCTTTTCATCTTCACCTGCGTCGCAGTACTTTAAGGATTCCATAAGTTCATCAACAGTCTTGACACCTACAAAAATGCTTGAAACACCCTTTTGTTCAAGAGCATAGTGAATGCATTGAACAGGAGTTAGTGCCACTCCGAATGGAGATGTTTCATCCGAAAGCAAATTGCCTCCGGCAAATCCTTTCATTACAGTCAGTGCTGTGCCGTTTTTCTCACATAGCTCATAAATTTCTGCCCTTTGAGGATTCAAACCGAACATTGAATCGTCATATGCCTCATCTTTTCTATATTCTTCTATGTCCGGCATTGAACCGAACATGTCAAATGCAGGGTTTATTGAAAACATCAAGAGTTCAATTTCAGGATTCTGTGCCGCCAGCAAACCGATATCCGGATTGTGAGTGCTCAATCCAATGTGGGCAATTGTCCCTTCCTCCTTTAGTTTGCGGACATATTCAATGAACGGACCGTTCATTATTTCATCATAATCCTCAATCTGGTCGACATAGTGAATCATACCGAAATCAAGAGTGTCAATCTGAAAGCGTTCCATGAAGTCTTCAAATGCAGAAATAACCTTATCCATTTCACGTGTTCTTACATACTGCTCGTTTTGCCAGGTAGACCCAATGTGGCCCTGAATGACCCAGTTTTCACGATTGTCCTTAATAGCCCTTCCCAAATGTGAGCGGACATCAGGTTCGCTCATCCAGCAGTCGACAAAATTAATTCCATTCTCTTCACAAGCCCTGATTAACACTTCAGTATCCTCATATGGCCTTTCAACCAAAAATTCAGCGCCAAAAGCTATTTCAGATACTTCAATACCAGTATTTCCCAACTTTCTATATTTCATCATACTACCTCTATATAATATTAAGAAAAAACAGATACTAATATTTAAAGGTGAAAAATCCAAAAATAATATCAAGGTGATTAAATGAATATCGCAATAATCGGAGCAACCGGAAAATTCGGAAGACTGTTTACAGCAAAACTGCTTGCAAATCCAAATTATCAATTAACACTCATATCAAAAACTGCCAGAAACATTTACGAAGACAATCACAGAATTACTGCCATGAGCATCGATGCCACCAATCAAAAAGACCTTAAAAAAGCTTTGGAAGGTCAGGATCTTGTCTACTGTGCAGTTTCAGGTTCCGACCAAGTGGCTATCGCACGAAATCTGGCGGAACTCAAACCCAAAAGAGTAATTTATATGACAGTTGTCGGAATCTATAATGAGTTGGATGGCGAAAATGGCAGCGAATACAATCTGGACAATGAAAAAGAGCAGATTCCAAACAGAAATGCTGCAGACATTATCGAAAGCAGCGATTTAGACTACACCATTTTCAGATGCGGATATCTGATTAGCGGTGATGAAAAGGAATATGAGATTACCAAAAAAGGAGAAACCCCTAAAGGATACATTTCAAATATGGAATCCGTTGAAAAGGTTGCATTGGAAATTATTGAAGATACAAACAAATATTCACGAGAAAGCATTTCAATTACAAAAGACATGAGCTAAATGTACACTGAAGAATTTATATTAAATGAGGTAAATACAATAAGGGATGAAATCGGTCATGAAAAGGTAAGCATTTCCATAGAAAATCTTTACTTTGAAAACAATGAATTATGGATTATTACAGAAGACCGTCCCGACAAGTCAGCAATCATCGGAAAAGGCGGTTGGGTAGTTGGAAAACTTAAGGAGAAATTAGGTCTCAACAGCATCCATGTCGAGTCCTATGGGGACTTTTTAAACAAGGAGTATAAGCTCAAACTGTCCAGAAAGACCATGAATAATCTTGATTTGGATTTCACAGGCATTAAAAATCTAGAAAAAATCATTGAATATAAATTGAATAACATTTACAGCTTTAACTTTGAAAATTATTTTAATGAAAATGAATTTGAAGAATCCAAAAATACAGAAGCAGTCGTTGCCCTTTCAGGAGGTGTTGACAGTAGCTTTTCTTTGATATTGGCCAAGAAATTGGGTTTTAATCCTGTTGCAGTTACTGTTGATCCAGGAACAATAATACTGCCGAACCAATTTAAAAAGAACATCAAAACACTGACTGAAGCATTGAACATCACCCATGAATATATTGAAACAGACTATTCAGTCATTATCGAAGAATCATTTACCGGTAATGTCCATCCATGCGGAAGATGCTCCAAAAGCACTTCGGATTTGGTGAAGCAATATGCAAAAAATAACGAAATTCCGATAATTGTCTTTGGTGATATGCTTGCAACAGGCAGCCAATGCATAAATCTGCAGGACGATTCATTATATCGATTGAACCTTCCAGCAAGTTTAAGTGTTGGCAAGCAAGAGATAAAATCCTTAATCAAAAACTATGATTTGCAGACATTCAAAGGATTTGGCTGTCCGCTGTTATATGAGGTTCACAGAAAATTCCCACATATGAAGAAATTTTCAATACAGAGAATATTGAGGGAAACACGTTCAGGCTCATTGGAACCCGGAGAGGCGCTTGACCTGATATGGAGTTTCTACAAAACCAAATAGTTAGCAAAAATTTAATAAATATAATCATATATTAAATAATATGATGCACAAAATTTGCCCAAGATGCGGGTCAAAAAATGTAAAATGGATCATACCTCAAAACTGGTCCCAATGGGTCTGCTATGACTGCGACTATACCGGACCAATCATAGAAGGAAACCAGGACCTGGCCGATGAGATTCATGAAAATTACGAGAAATCTCAAAAAGAAGAATAAATCATTACGTTAACTTTTTTTTACAAAAGAAGTTAAAGATGAGCAAGGAGATACTGGAGCTGAGCATTTACTTATTTGAATTCATTGAGGAACAAATCTTAAATAAGTTTCCAATATCCCTTGCTATCTGCTTCAATAATCAAAAGATTATATCCACAATAATGATATTGTTTTTTTAAGTATTTAAAGTTTAGGTATGCCTAAAATAATTTTGGATTAAAAAAAATATTAGGAATTGTTTAAATTCCCTTTTTCTCAAATTCTTCATTCAAGAAAATTTTTATGTTATCACGAGCAATTTCCACCATTTCAGGAGCAGGCCCTCCAGGTACAGCCCTGATTCTGACATTTTCAGCAGGATTTAAAGCTCTTTGAATCAAATCATCTTCAAGATTTAATTTATCAAAGCCCAAATCAACAGCGATGTCATCGATGAATTTGGAAGTGATGTCCTCTTCAGCCATATCGTTTGCAGTAGCTTCATTAACTATCCTTCCAACGATTTTATGGGCTGTTCTGAATGGAATCTGCTTTTCACGAACCATGATGTCAGCAAGATCAGTTGCTGTTGCAAAGTTTTTGCCTGCAAGCTCTGCACATCTGTCAACCTTAAACTCGACTGACAGCATCATTTTGGTTACGATTGATAATGTTTCGCCGGTTACCTTAACAGCATTCCATAAATGAGGAGTAATTTCCTGCAAATCCCTATTGTAAGTGTAAGGAATAGCTTTAAGAATTGTCAGGATTGTTATCAGTTCACCTGTTGCAATGCTGGTTTTTCCTCTTGCAAGTTCAGCTACATCAGGGTTTTTCTTTTGAGGCATAATAGAAGAAGTTGATGAATACTCATCGGCCATTTCAATGACTCCGAACTCATAAGTGCTCCACAATACCAACTCTTCACACATTTTGGCAAGAGTTGATGAAAGTGACACCAAATCAAAGACTGTTTCTGTAATGAAGTCACGTGCTGAAACTCCATCCATGGAGTTTTCAAGATAAGCATCAAATCCAAGCAAGTCAGTTGTCAATTGCCTGTTTATTGGAAAACTGGTGGTGGCCATGGCTGCTGAACCCAACGGATTCAAGTTGACACGCTTATAAGTGTCAGCCAAACGTTCGTAATCCCTTTTGAGAGCCTGAACATGAGCCATCAGGTGGTGGGCAATTGTAATCGGTTGAGCATGCTGCAAGTGAGTAAAACCTATGAAAATGTCATCCAAATGCTCACCAGCCATTTCAACTAACCCTTCCATAAATTCCAAGATGCCAATCTGAATCTCTTCAATCATTTCCCTTAAAACCAGTCTGACATCACATGCAACCTGATCATTACGGGATTTTGCAGTGTGCATGAAACCTGCATCAGGACCTATTTTGGATGTCACATAGTTTTCAATTGCCATATGAACATCTTCAATGGTGGCATCAAAAACAAGAGCTTCGTAACCTTCTTCCTTGAGATTGTCAAGAGCGCATAAAATCCTGTCTGCAATTTCCGCATCAATGATTCCCTCATGCTTTAGCATTGAGGTATGTGCAAAATTAGTTTTAATGTCAGCTTCGAAAAGAAGCATGTCAGCTTCAAGAGATGAAGTGTACTCGGCAGCTTCATCAGTCATTCCAGTCTTAAAACGACCATTTCTTATATTATCAAAAGAAATCCCTTCTTAAAATATGTTAAAAATAACAAAAAATAAAAAAAAAGAAATTAAGATTTGAAAAATCTTATT
>NZ_CAMVPN010000057.1 GCF_947169325.1 uncultured Methanobrevibacter sp.
TAGTTTCTCATGTAAGATTTACTTCTAAATGCGCCACCCTTAGCCATTTTGTATAATTTACGATAGGTAGTTGCATCAATTACTTTTTCTTCACGCATTTCTTTAAGATCTCTTCTTAAAGCCCTGATAGTAGTCATCCATGCTTTTTTCTTAGGTGTACGAGCTTTTTTAGCCCCTTTAACACTACCTCTACCTTTTCTTTTTCCTTTTGCTTTTTGTTCTTTGATTTTTTTAGATCTGTAGCTACTGTTACCTTTTTGAGGTTTTGCTTTAATAGCTCCATCATTAATTAACTGCTTTACTCCTTCTCTAGTAATCGCCATGGATACTTCTTCCATTCTTTCAGGATCAATCCATACACGATTGAGCCCTACTTTGAGTATACTAGCAGCTAATCTTTTTTGAGTTGTAAGATTCATATATATAATCCTCCATTCAGCATAGCTGATAAATTTAGACAAAATCTAAATTCCCTTATTTTTTTATTCATTTAATTTAAACCAGTCAAATCAATTCAAATAAAGCCCCGGAATTGACTCGACTTATAAATATGATTTATTTGTTTAATACGTTAATTCCGAGTTCTGATGCTTTTTCTAACATCAAAGCTTTTTTCCTTTTACCGATAGAAGCGCTTATTCTTGCAGCGTCAACAGCTGGGTCTAAGTCTTCTAACTCTTGCATATTGTGAACAAGAACATCGTTGTACCCTGAAGGGTGTAAGTCCCTTATAGCTCTAGGGGTTCTGTAACCAATAGCTGGCATTGCAGGTTTTCCTGCTTCGTATCTTCTCATTTTACTGGTTTTACCTCTAGGGCGTCTCCATTTGATTCCAAGTTTTTTATAACGAGCATATTCTTGTCTTTTAAATCTTTTGTTAGCCATTTAAATCACCAAATTTATTCTTTGCTAGTTAAGTATATTCCGTCTTGGAATACTCTAGGATCTCTTCCTTTAATTTTAGTTGCTTGTTCTAAGTTAGCCATGGTTTGGCCGACATGTTCCTTATTGATACCGGTAATTGTTACCTCATCACCTTTAACTGCTACTTTTGCAGAACCTACAATTTTAGCAGATCTTGGGTGTCTTTCCCCGAGGAAGTTGTCAATCACAACGGTACTGCCCTGAACTTTCACATTCATTGGAAAGTGAGCGTATACGATTTTCATATGATATTCAAAACCATCAGTCACACCAGTAATCATGTTGTTGATGTGTGCTCTTGTGGTTCCAATCATTGCTTTATCTTTCTTTTTAGGAAATGCAGTTTCCAAAACAACTACATCGTTTTCTTCTTTAATACTTACATTAGGATAAGTAAATTTTCTGGAGTCTTCTCCATTAGGTCCTTTTACAGAGACCACATTATTTTCAATTATAACTTCAACGCCTTCAGGGATTTCAATATTTTCCCTTATAGCTGCAGCTACTACCATTTTATCACCTAATACATGTAAGCCAACAAACGTCCGCCAATTCCTTTTTCTTTTGCCTCATAGTGAGTCATAATTCCTTTAGGAGTAGTGACGATTAAAATACCAAAGTTCTTTGCTGGCAAATATCTTTTTTCAAATTTCTCAAATTCATCTTTCTTAACAGCATGACGAGGTTTGATAACACCACATTTGTTAATGTTACCTAATAATTCAACAGTGAATTTACCTGCCCTGTTGTCATCAATATATTCAAAATTACCAATATAATTCTCTTTTTGCATAGTGCTTAAAACTTCTCCAATTAATTTGGAAGCAGGAGAAATAACACAAGAGTCATTCACTTGTAATTCGTTATTTCTGATATTAGTTAAAGCATCAGCAAGAGGATCCATAAGACTCATATTTAAAACCTCTAATTATATTTTTTAAAACCCATTTTAGGAGCTACTTCCCTAAAACATTGTCTGCATAAATTTATGCCATATCTACTAACCATTGCTGAGTGGTCTCCGCAACGACTACATTTTTTTGAAGCTTTACCGTATTTTCTTGGCAAAATATCACCTTATTCAGTTACGTAATTAACTTTGAAGTTTTCTTCCATAAATTTCATAGTTTCTTCTTTAGAAATCCTATGTTTTTGAGGAACTTTCTTTTGTCTGATTTTTCTTCTAGAAATTCTGTAACCCGGTTTTTCAAAAGTAACAGAAACGTTCATACCAAAGATACCGATATCCGGATTGTATCTCATTCCAGGAATATCAATGTGTTCTCTGATACCAAAAGAAAGGTTACCTTGTGCATCAAATTGAGTAGGTCTAATATTTCTACTAATACCTTCTAAAACCATATCAATAGCTTTATCAGCTTTTTCTCCACGTAAAGTTAATTTACATGCGATTGGTTGTTTTTTCCTAATTCCCCATTCAGGGTTAGTTACTTTAGAGAAAGTTTTCACAGGAGTCTGATCGAACATTTCTTCTAAAAGAGTGATAGCACGGGATAATTTTTCACCAGCTTCACCGACACCAATACTGATTGTAGCTTTTTCGATACGTACTTCATTCATTGGGTTCATTTATTAACCTCCAATAAAGATATTGCTGGAGCATCGCTTCCAACTACAAACGCATAATCTTTTAAAGTTAAGAATTCATCTTTTGAACTATTTTCGATAATAATAGTATTTGGATTGGAAGATTTGTTTTCAATGATTTCAGTTACGGTACCTAATTCACCGGTGTGTTTACCACCAGTAACGAGAACAGTAGCTCCTTCTTGTAAAGGATAAACTTCTGCAATTTCTTGTTCAGGTACTTTTAAAGAAATAACATCTCCAACGGAGTAAGCATCTTCTTCAATGATAACGTTTTTACCATCATGAAGGTTTAATTGAGTTTTTCCACCTTTAATGGTAGATTTGTTAACAATTTTGGATAATTTAGCACTACCATCATCGATTAAGTCTAATTGTAATCTGCCTTTTCTATCTAAAAGAACTCTGTATGATTCGCCAGTTTTTGGGATTTCGATGATGTCCATGAAACCTACTGGGAATTTGTAATCTTTTACTAGTCTTCCATCAACTAAAACGTTACCAGAGTTAATGATCCTTTTAGCTTCTCTAGCGTTATCAGCTAATTTTAATACATCTCTAATAACTAAAGTTAATGGAATTGAATCATTAATGGAATGAGAACCTGCAGAAGGTTTTACAGTCCAGGTATCTTCTTTAGGATGAATAGGCCAGGATTTTGGTGCTTTATATCTTTTAAGATGTTTTCTAGATCCCATTTTAGCCATATTAATTGTCTCCTTTATTTTTAATTCTTCTATCGTCTTTTAAGTCTGCATCAATAATCACTAAGTTAGATGGGTCAACAGGGAGGAATGTAGTGGTTCCGTCTGGTTTTGATAAAGTAACTTCTTCGATGGTTACTTTGTAAGAACCGTAATCTACGCTGAGAACTTCTCCTTCATGTCCTTTGAAATCTCCACGGACTACACTAACTTTATCTCCTGATCTTAAAGGTAAAGATCTAGTTCCTAATTTTTCTCTTAAATCTTTACTTAAGGAAGCACTTAGATGTTTTCCACGTGCATGAGCAGGAGCATTGTAAAAAGCTTTTCTTTGTTTTCTTGGTTGTTTTGACATTTTTTCACCTATACTAAAATACTTGCTGCACTACCAACACTAGGCCATCTGTCAGCTGCTTCTTTAGCAACAGGACCTCTGATTTCGGATCCTTTTAAAATTCCTTCAGGAGTAATAATAACAGCTGCATTATCTTCAAATTTAACACGAAGACCATCAGCACGTCTATATTCCTTTTTTTGTCTGATTACAACTGCATTAACAACTTCTCTTCTCATGTCAGCAGTTCCTTTTTTAACTGAAGCAACAACTAAATCTCCAACACCGGCAACGTCGAGTCTTCTTCTTACACCTTTAAATCCTTTTACGGAAATGATTTCAATTTCACGAGCACCAGTATTATCTACGCATTGAAGTCTTGCTCCAATTGGTAATGCTTTAGATACACTTGAGGTTAATGGTTTCATTTAATTACTCTCCTTTAACTTCTACTAAAACAAAATGTTTAGTTTTACTTAATGGTCTGCATTCTGCAACTTTTACAGAATCACCAACATTCACATGTAAACAATCTGGTTTGTGAACATTGATTTTTGATTTTCTTTTTTCATATCTTTCATATTTTTTAATGAATTTATAGTAACTACGTTCAACAGTAATAGTCCTTTCTGCTTTGTTACTTACAACAACACCTTCAAGAACTTGACCTCTTACAGGTAAAGTCCCGTGGAAAGGGCAGTTAGGATCATCACATGTAGTTTCTGGTTCTTGAACATTAAGCCCAACCATATTATCACCATTTATATTTTTTTAAACCTTTTTTTTATTCTATCTTCAGGACGAATTGATAAAATTTCACCATTTATTTCTATTTTTTCCCCGTTCGGAATTTCAAATAAAAATATTGAACCCTTTTTCGGAATCAATTTCTCGTTTTTATTTGCATCCTCAATTTTAATGGTATTCTTAGTTTCATCAATAACTGTTCCCAATAACTTAAGAGATTTATCCTTCGCATTAGTTATCTCGACATTCAATCCAATGAACTCATGATGAACTAAATTCCTTGAAGTAATCATAATCCCAATCTCTTAATGAAATATTTACAATAAATCATGCAGAAAATTACAAAATTTTATTGAAAAACATATCGAAAGGATGAACTATCTCCTTTTTTTACTATTCTTCTTAGATTCACGAATTTCAATAGTATCAGATGAGAAACCCATATCAGATAAAACTTCTTTGACTCTGACTTTGTGATCCCCTTGAAGTTCTATTTGACCGTTTTTAGCGGTACCTCCGCAAGCACATTTTGCTTTAAGAGTTTTAGTGAGTTCTTTGATATCAATATCGTGTTCATCTATACCTTCGATAATAGTCATGAGTTTTCCGAATCTTCTTCTAACTGTAAAAACTTTTAGAGTTTGAACTTCACGTGCAATTTCTTCGCAAACGCAAAGTTCTTCAGGAAGCCCACATACATCACAGATTTTTGACATTTAATTCTCCTTTTGTTTTTCATTCAATATTGTAAGAACACGAGCAATTGTTCTTTTTAATTCTCTAATTTTCCCAGGGTTTTCAACAACCCCGGCAGCTGCACTTTTAGAAACATTTTTGGATAATTCAGTTCTGAGTTCAACTAATTTTTCTTGAATCTCATCAACTTCCATGTCCCAAATTTCTTTACTTCTTAAAATCGCCATTGTTCCAACTCTTTTAGATAATTAAATTTACAATATCTAACTATCATCTTCTTCTACTTCTTCTTCAGTAGACTCTTCTTCGACAACTTCTTCTAATTCCTCGAGATCTTCAACTTCCTCGATGATTTCTTCTTCGATGATTTCTTCGGTTTCGATATCGATTTCTTCATCTTCTACAATTTCACCATCTTCAACAATGGTTACTTTTGGAGGAAGGATTTCGACGGAATCAGGTAATACAGTATTTGGAGGCATAATTCTAACATAAATACCTAATACACCAGGTTTCAATTGAGCGGTAGCAAAACCTTCTTCAACGAATCTGATTGAAGGTTCACCACATTTTTTAATGTATCCTTCAACGAATTTAGCTACAGCAGACCTGGAACCTCTGATTTTACCGGAAATGGTAACTTCTACCCCTTGAGCTCCAGCACCCATGATCCTACGGATAGTGGAATAAGCAACTCTTCTGAAGTGCATTCCTCTTTGTAGCATGTTGGATATTTTGTAAGCCATGATTTTAGGGTTAAGTTCTGGTACGTCAACCTCTTTAACTTCGATTTGAGGATTGTCTAATCCGAATTCGTTTTTAAGAGTGTTGGTAATAGTCCTTACGTTTTTTCCACCTCTACCAATTACCATACCAGGTCTTTCTGCATAAACAACAACCATGGTACCTAAAGGTGTGATTTGAACTTCCATACCCCCGTATCCAGCTCTTTCGAGTTCTTTTTCTAAGTATTCATCAATTCTAGTCCTTCTAAGGCCTTCTCTGACAAAATCTTTTTCTATCATTAGTTAGCCTCCTGTAAAACAATTTGAATATGAGTAGTTGGTGTGTTAAACGGAGTCATTCTACCGAATGCTCTTGGAATATAACCAGGGATAATAACACCTCTGTGACTTGAAATATGTTCAATGAATAATTTTTCAGTGTCTAAACCTTTGTACTCTGCGTTAGCTTCAGCGTTTTCCAAAACTTTTAAGATTTGTTCTGCAGCTTTTACAGGGTATCTTCCAGAAGGCCAGCCTTCTTGTCCTTTTCTGTGACCAACTTTTTTGTTGTGTCTTTTGAAAGGAACAGATTTTTTCATACTGATAACATCTTCTAAGTAAGCTTTAGCTTTGCCTACTTCCATTCCTCTGATGGTTCTGCAAATTTCAACACTGTGTTTTGGAGAAATCTTAAGAGATTTTGCCATAGCACGTGCAGTTTTTGCTTCATCTACATCATTATTATATGCGTATTTATTAGCCATGTTCTAATCTCCTTATTTAAGTGGTACAAACATGGATGATCTTGTAGCACCCATACCTGGGTCTCCGTGTTGAACTCTTTTTCTGGTTGGTGCGTATTCACCAAAGTAATGACCAATCATTTCTGGTGCAATAGTTACTTCAACAAAATTTTGACCATCATAAATACCGAAAGTGGTTCCAACCATTTCAGGTATAACAATCATGTCTCTACAATGGGTCCTAATTACAACAGGACGACCATCTTTAGTTCCTTCTTTATTTAATTTTCTCATTTTATCCAAAACAATTTGTTGTCTTGGTAAGAATCCTCTCTTTAAAGATCTTCTTTGTCTTGCAGGGAATAATTCCATTACTTCCTCTAAAGACATAGCTTGTAATTCTTCAAGAGTATAACCTTTATATTTAAATATTTTTCTTGCCAATGAAACACCCTCTATCTATCTTTTTAAACCTGTTCTCTTAGCTGCAATTGAACCAACTTTTCTTCCTGGTGGTGCATGTCTTGAAACAGTAGTTGGACGACCAGGATGTTGTCTGTTACCTCCCCCGTGAGGGTGATCTACAGCGTTCATCGCTACTCCTCTTACAGTCATGAATTTCTTACCTTTAGCTTTGTAAGCATGCCATTTTTTACCAGCTTTAAGGAATGGTTTATCTTTTCTTCCTCCACCAGCTACTACACCAATACTAGCACGGCAGTTAGGATTTAAGTATTTTAATTCCCCTGATGGTAATTCAACAACAGTTTGGTTAGCATCATGAGTAACAACATTAGCGTAAGTTCCAGAAGATCTTACAAAACGACCTCCGTCTCCAGGAGTGTTTTCGATATCATAGATTGGAGTACCTTCAGGAATTTCAGCAAGCGGTAATGTGTTACCGAATTTAATAGGTGCAGAAATACCACATTCAATTTCATCGTCAATTTGAATGCTTTCAGGTGCTAAGATATATTTCTTTTCACCGTTTTCGAATTTTACTTCTGCGATAGGAGCGGTCCTTGCTGGGTCATGTACAATGTCAATGACTTTACCTTTGATGCTTCCTTCTTTTTCTAATGCATCGTAAGACCTGTATCTGATTTTATCTTTAAAACGATGTGAAGCAACACGGTGTGCAGGAGTTCCTCTACCTCTTCTTTGATGAATTAATCGTTTTCCCATTCAAATTCCTCCTTAGAATACTCCTATTCTGACAGCGAGTTCTTCTGCCATTTCTTCTTCGACAAGTTTAATGTATGCTACTTTTACACCTTTAGTAGTGATATGAGTATTAACTTTAGCTACTTTTTCACCGTATAAATCTTCAAAAGCTCTTTTGATTTGGCCTTTGTTAGCTTTACGGTTAACGACAAAAGTAATTTCATTATTCATATCGATTAAGTTCATGGTTTTTTCAGTAACATGAGGTTTAATAATTATTGAGTATGAATCCATAATAATCACCTATTTTTCCAAATTATTGGAATAAACCTCCTAACTTTTCAACAGCTGATTTGGTGTAAACAGTGAGTCTTCCTGCGTGAGTACCAGGTGCTAATAATTCTGCGTTTAAGTTTTCAACAACTACAACGTCAACACCAGCATGGTTTCTTGCACCTAAGGAGATACCTTTATCTTCACCAACAACAACTAAAGGACCTTTTACTTTTTTGTATTTTCTTCCTCTAGTTTTTCCTCTACCGGCTCTGATTCTTTTACCTTCTTTAGCACGGATGACATCATCATAAACTCCTAAGTTCTCGAAGATTTCACGAGATTGTTTAGCAGTTTTTACAGATTCTAATTCATCTTCAACAATAATAGGAACTTGTTCTAAATCAGCAACTCTGTGACCTCTGTTTTCAACAATTTCTTTGTTGGTTGTTGCTGCAACAGCAGATCTGATTGCGAATCTTCTTTCTTTTATGTTGATTTTTTCGTGATGATTTTTCTCAGCTCTAGTAGGATGTGCTTGTCTACCACCAATAGCCATTGGTACGAAAGCTGCTTTTGAACCATTTTTAATCCTAGGTACTCTTGCGGTACCTCTACCTGAACCCCATCCTTTAGCGGAAGTTCTTTTACCTGCCATTGGGTCATTACCCCATGGTTGTACTCTAGCAGATTGTGCAGAAAGTACAGCTCTTTTGATTAAATCTGGTCTGTATACTTCATCAAAAATAGCTGGAAGTTCAATTTCTTCTTTTACTTCCCCATTAATAGAATAAACGTTAACTTTCATGATTATACCCCTTGTTTAGATTTTGTACTTATGTAATTAATTTGAGGTATATCCTCAGCTTTATTATTAGGTCTGATTGGTTGTCTTAAGATTACTAACCTTTTGGAAGGACCTGGAAGGGAACCTTTCACAAGGACATAATCGTTTTTGACTAAACCGTATTTCACAAATCCACCATCCGGGTTGATTTGATCAACTTCATCAGCTGATGCGATTTTTAAAATCCTTTTATTGAATTCAGTTCTTTTATGGTAACCCATTTGACCTGCTTGTGCAACAGTCCACATGGTTCTTCTTGGTGTCCAAGGTCCAATAGAACCTACGTGTCTACCTTTACCTGCTCTGACAGCTTTACCATATTGAATTCTAATTCCCCATCTTTTAACTACACCTTGGAATCCTTTTCCTTTTGTAGTTGCAATAGCATCAACAAATTCTCCTTCATTGAAGATTTCACTAGCTTTAACTTCATTGCCTAATAATTCCAATGAGGTATTTAATTTTTCTTCAGGATTTGCCCCTCCGATTCCACATTCAAATATGTCAGGTTTTTTCTTAGGTACGCTAGTTACTTTCGGATTGGTGTGTACTAATACCCTAATTTCTTCTGTGTTTTCTAATGCACCTTGTATTTTTGCAATAGCTTCAGATTTGTTGTACTCTTTAGGAAGGGAAATCTTCCTTGAAAGTTCTTGATCTAAATTGTCTGCAAGTACTTCGGTGATTACTTTCAAACCACGAGAAGTTTTTTCATAAGCTCTAATTCCCATTACTACGACTGGAGGTACTTCCAATACGGTTACAGGAGTGAAAACATCCATACCGTTCTTTGGAGAGTTTTTATCAGTATTAGTGACTATAGCATGAGTCATACCGACTTTATAACCTGCGAGGCCGAGTAATTTTGGTTCATCAATTTGAGGCCAAGATTTTACTCTAGGGGTTTCTTTAGCTGCTCTTTTCCTTGGACTAAAAGCAACAGACCCTTTTCTTGGCTGGTGATGTCTTACCATTTAATTTAACCTCCTTATTAATATTTTTTCCTTATTTTTTAATTATAATTCAATTTTCTAAATCAAACAGCCAAATGAATGACTATTCTACAAGTTGATAAGAATTACACAATGTATAACCTCATCGAAATAATAAATAGCCGTAAAACGAATTTACAACTAGATAAATATTAACTTTCAATATATTCCATTGAGTTTTTACTAATTGAAGCACAATTAAGAATATATCCAATGTATAAATCATTCTGCGCTAAGTAAATTTTTAGGAGAGCCCTAAAAACATTAATGTATAAAAAGTTGAGCAAGTTATCTATTAGCTGTGATATTACTAATAAATCAAAGAGAATTAAAATCTCATAAAGTTAAATAAAGAAAGTGTAGCGACAACTGCCTCTTCAGTTCTGACGGTTTCTGTTCCTTGATCAGGAATTGTATTTACTCTAAATAAATCCCAATTATCATTGGAAACATCCTCCTGAATTGAAGAATAAGGGCCACCAAATAAAATAGCAATACTATTACATTCATCTACTTTATGTTTTAATTCATCAAAAATAGAATCAATATAATCTCCATATCTTGTAGTTTCCACAACAAGATCAGGTTTAATTAATTTTAAGCTATTTTTAAGACTCTTATTAGAGGACATAACATTATATCCCCAGTAAACGTCATCTGGTTTATCAGGTGTGACTATTACTTCTTTCTTAGCAATTTTAGTAATCTTAAAGTCAAAAATTCTTTTAACAGTAAGCTGCTCTTTACAGAATGCAAGTTTATCCATACCTATATCAACATAAGTTCCTTTCTTGTTTCTCTTAACAGTGAAACCTTGTCTATAATCCCCCACGTCTGGTTGATCATTAACAGGATGATGAGGAGTCCTAAGCGGTGGAAGAATTCCAACATGCTTAAGTTCAGGCCTTATAGGAAATGCTTGTTTCCTCAGGTACTGAGGAGTATTCATATATTCCAGAACTTCAGCAATAAAATCTCCATCAAGTTCTCCATCTTCATTTTTCATATGGTCATCATTATAAATAACCACATTATCTGCTTGAAAAATAGCCAAAGCCCTTCCCAAAATGCCTACTTTATAAGTACGAATCTTGAGGTCTTTAGACTCAGAAAGAAATGAATTTGGAATAAATATAGATAGCTCATCTTTATACATTATCTTACATTATATAATCTAAAGTATATAAAGATTACCCTACATTTATATAGCTATCACTAAATAGACTTACACATTTACAAAATATTATATCAATTATAATATCCGTAGCTCTTTTTATGCTACCAACTTTTTTATACTCAGAGAATATATTAATATAAAATATGTAACAACCACTATATAAAGGTATTGTTTTTTAATATAAACAAATAAAAAAAATAAGATTTAATCAAAATTTAAAAATCAATCAATGCCCGGAATACAATAACATCAACATTTTGATTTTCTTTTGTGTGAAACTCGTAAATCTTTGGAATTGGAAAATCATAGCGAAATATGTGAGTGATATCCAAACCGTTATCATTATAGAAATTTACCAGAAACTCTTCAGTTGAGGCCATATGAAATGAATACAAAACATCTGGATTTAATTCACAAGCCTTTTTAACGAAATTCAGGTCCTGACCATGCTTTGCCTTTTTTTGAGATCCGAAAGGAGGATTTTGAATAATGGTATCTGCATCAAATGAATCATCTAATTGATTTATGTCACATAACCTGTAGTTTACGTTGTCAAGATTCAGCTTATCTGAAGTCTGCCTTGCCAAGTGAATGGAATCCTCATCGACATCTACACCACATGCCATATTTGCACCCATCAGTGCACATGCAATGGTAAGCATTCCGCTTCCGCAGCCCAAATCCAAAATGTTTTTGTCTTCAATATCCCCTAGAGAAACTGCATTCCAGATTAGATCGGATGCAATGATTGAAGGAGTGGTATACTGTTCAAGACCAACTTTAGGTTTTGGATGGGGAGGCACTGACTGAAGCCTCATTTCCAAATGTCTTTTACGTGTAATTTTTTTCATGAAATCAACAAATTTAATATATTATCTAATATAATATTATATTATTGTAAATAATATATTTTAATAAAACAAATTACTTTGAGGTTTCACATGTTTGAAAAAGTATTGATTGCAAATAGAGGAGAAATCGCAATAAGAGTTATGCGAGCATGTCGTGAACTTGACATCGACAGTGTAGCAATTTATTCTGATGCTGATAAAACTTCCCTATATACAAAATACGCTGATGAAAGCTTCCCTCTAGGAAACCCTTCACCGGCAAAATCATATTTGAATATAGAGAAAATCATAGGTATTGCACTCGAATCAGGAGCGGACGCAATACATCCGGGTTACGGATTTTTAGCTGAAAACCCAAAATTCGGCGAAGAATGTGAAAAAAATGGAATTAAGCTTATCGGACCTTCTGGAGACGTAATTAATAAGATGGGAGATAAAATTACATCAAAAGCTCTCATGAAAAAGGCAGGAGTTCCTGTAATCGAAGGTACACCTGAAGGAGTCACCGACATTGAGGAAGCAAAAGAAATTGCAAGGCAAATCGGTTATCCTGTAATTGTAAAGGCTTCAGCAGGTGGTGGAGGAATCGGTATGCGTGCAGTTTATGAAGAAGATGAACTTGTACGTGCCATCGAATCAACACAATCAGTTGCATCAACCAACTTCGGAGATTCCACCGTTTTCATTGAAAAATATCTTGAAAAACCACGTCACATTGAGTTCCAGCTTTTGGCTGACGAACACGGCAACGTAATCCATGTGGCAGACAGGGAATGTTCCATCCAAAGAAGACACCAAAAGCTTCTTGAAGAGGCTCCTTCTCCAATCATGACTGAAGAACTCAGAGCAGAAATGGGTTCCAGTGCAGTTAAAGCTGCAGAATATATTGGATATACCAGTGCAGGTACTGTCGAATTCCTGTATGACAATGGAAATTACTATTTCCTCGAAATGAACACACGTATCCAAGTGGAACACCCTATTACAGAACTCGTTACCAACACCGACCTGATTAAGGAACAAATCAAGATTGCAGCAGGTGACGAATTAAGCTACAGACAGGAAGACATTAAAGTCTCAGGCCATGCAATCGAATGCCGTATCAATGCGGAAGATCCATTGAACGACTTTGCACCAAATCCTGGAAAAATCACTGGATACAGGTCACCGGGAGGTCCGGGAGTGCGTCTGGACAGTGGAGTCTACATGAACTATACCATTCCAACATTTTATGATTCAATGATTTCCAAATTAATCACTTATGGAAGAAGCAGAAACGATGCCATCAACAGAATGAAAAGGGCATTGAGGGAATACATCATTTTAGGTGTAAAAACCACTATTCCATTCCATAAAGCTATATTGAGAAATCCTAACTTCATTTCAGGAGATTTGAATACTCACTTTATCGACCAGCATAAAAAAGGCATTGACACTGAAATGGCCAATGTCATTGAAGAGGATGCCGAATATGTCAACAAATTAAAATCCACATTTATGCCTGGTAAAAAGATTGCTGCGATTTCAGCGGCTGTAGGATCATATCAAAATGCTGTTAGATCTCAACAAATGCAAAAATAATTTTTTGGAGATATGTCCATGCGAGAAGAAATTATAAAATTATTAAAAAAAGAAAACAAGATTTCCGATGAAACAATAAGCGAAATAAAAAACATAGACATAAATGACTTTTCAACTGTCATAAAAGAACTTGGAAGAGAAAAAACAGAATACATCAAAAGTTCTGAAATTCAAAAAGACCTGAACACAAAATTCATTGGTAAAGAGTTATACGTCTACAAAGAAGTGGATTCAACCAACACAGTCGCTAAATTTTTATCAATGCATGATGCTGAAAATGGAACTGTAATTATATCTGAAAAACAAACAAACGCTAAAGGAAGATCAGGAAAATCATGGGCATCTCCGTTAGGAGGAGTATGGCTGTCAATCATATTGAAACCGAATGTTGACCATTCCAGATTGCCTTTAATTACCCTGGCTACAGGTGTTGCAGTTGCAAAAACTCTTGAAAGGATTGGTGTTGAAAACCCTGAAATCAAATGGCCTAATGACATCATGATAAACGGCAAAAAGGTCTGCGGAATCCTAACAGAGGCAGTGGCAAAATTAAATACCATTGAAAATGTTATTGTAGGTGTTGGAATTGATGCCAATTTAGAGATAGCTGATTTTCCGGAAGAACTGCAGGCCGGAACAACAACAATTAAAAATGAACTCGGAAGAGAAGGCGATGAAAATCTCTTAATCAGGATTTTCCTGGAAGAGTTTGAAAAAATCAGTGAAACCTTCTATGATAAAGAATATGAAGCGATTCTGAAAGATTGGAGAAAACGCTCATACACAATTGGTAAAATCGTAGAAGTCAGAGAACCTTTCAACACATACTACGACGCTTATGTTGTAGGTATCGGTAAGGAAGGTGCTTTGATTGTTGAAAAAATTGATGGAACCTTAGAAAAAGTAATTTCCGGAGAATGTATTATCAAAAACTAAAATACAATCTCCCTACATTCATCTTCATTAATAACTACTTCCTGTAGCTTATTAATTGAAGATTCTATTTTTTTACATAAATCATTTAAATTCAGGTTGAATGCATCATTTGTTGATAAATCAAATCTTATTGTTGCGGATGCACCAGGCATTGAAACTGCAGGAATTGTAATGATTCCATGCTCTTTTAATAAAATGAATGACAATACGAATGCCAAATCATTATCTGACAAATCATGTTCAGCATTTATTTCATCTGCTAAACCCTCAGGAGTAATCATGACTCCGGTAGGCGTGGTTTTGAAATTGGTGAATTTGGAAGAGAGCAATTCGAATAATTCATCTTTCCTGGAAAAACTGTTGACCAGATTTGTCTCATCGAAGTTTTTTATTCCATTGAGCATTGCAAGCACTAGCGGAGGTTGAGCTTCAAGGCCGAACTGATTGACCTTTACCTTGATTTCATCAATCAAATCCTCACGTCCTGCCATAAGTCCTCCTCTTGGACCTGGCATAAGCTTATCAGTACTGGTAATTGCAATATCCGCCCCCAAATCACATGCCTTTGGCTGGTTGAATACAACTGTTCTAAGCCTTGCTCCTGAAGCGTCATCAACCATGACAGGTATGTTGCGCTCATGAGCCATTTCTATGACTTTTCTGAATTCATCCTCATCGATTACTGTGTGGTCCATTGTGGAACCTGTGACGATGACCAATGATGTGTTTTCAGGTATGGAAAACTCTTCAAAAACATCTGTTTCAAAGTAATTGGCTCCAACCAAACTGCAGCTTCTTGGAATGGAAGGGTGTGCAGGCAATTTGGCAAGGTAATGAACTACATATGAATCCTTACTTACAAGAGCTAAAATTGTAGCCAATATTCCTGAGGAAGTCCTGTTCAACGGCAAAATCTTTTCACCGCCCATATGTCCTTTTCCTACTTCCTGCAATTCCTCTTCAAAAATAGCAGGACCGACATATGTTTCCAAAAGACTAATTTCGGAAGGGGATGCTATAAAACCCCCTGAAAGACCGGTCAAGTCAAAAAGTGAAGACCTCCCGTCCTCTTCAACTATCCCCTTAATAATTGAAAGAGCCTTTTCTCTTTTTTTAACTTCATCCAAAGAATTATTAATTATCATGTTTATTCTGAATCGTCTAACTGTAATTTGTAATCTTCAAAGAATTCTAAAATAGCTTTTAGCTGTTTTTCGGTGACCGGCACGGTTGTGTACTCATCATCCATAGGAACTTGATAGAAGTAATCTGCAAACAATACTTTACCTTTAGGGTCTGTAATGATGGTGAGACCGTCGGAAAGTTTTTCAGGATCTTTGTTGTGGAATTCTATTTCAAAAGAGGTTCCGAATTTTTCTGAAAACTTCTCTTTTTCTTCAGGTTCCCTGTTGCATTTTCTGATTTTAGTCATTCTTGATTTCAATTTCTTTTCTGCTAATTCATTAATGTCAGCCATAATAAACACTTCCAAACATATTTTACAAAATTATCTTAAATTAATAATATACTATTAAATGAAATTATATATAAGCATTAGCTTTTCTGTTGAACATCAGTCATATAAACTCTTGCCATGACTGTCCATTGCCACAATAAGAGGGCCAAAATCCTTTACTTTTAAATTCCACATTGCTTCAGGCATTCCCAGGTCCAGCCAATCCACACTTTCTATTTCCTCAACAGCATCCACATACAATGCAGCGCACCCTCCGGTAGCGACAACATATAATGCCTCATTTCTGATTAACGCTTCACGAACAGTGTCATCCATGCCGCCTTTTCCAATGACTATTTTAGGCCCCATATCCAAAACATCACTCTGATACGGATTCATTCTCATTGAAGTGGTAGGGCCGATGGCCACCATCTTGTATCCGTCCCCATCCTCGGATATGATGGGTCCTGCATGAAATAGGACTGCCCCATCAATATCCAATGGAGCTCCCTGTTCAAGAAGTCTTTTGTGTGCCTGGTCTCTTGCGGTGATAATGTTTCCTGTCAGATAGACAACATCACCTGCATTCAATTCTTTTAAGTTTTCATCTTTAATTGGAACATTCAATTTTCTTTCCATTTCCACACCAATACTTTATTATTGAATAAAAATATAATTATAAATATATAAAATTTTTTAATTTAATAAATTTAATGATTTAGTTAAGAGGAAAAATATGTCAAGTATGGATTAACTTGATTACTCGACAGTTTATAATAATTACCAAATGTTATCTTGGATAAATTGAATATACTAAGAGGTAATATATATTAATAAAAAAACT
>NZ_CAMVPN010000058.1 GCF_947169325.1 uncultured Methanobrevibacter sp.
TGATTTAGGATTCAAAAAACTAGCAATACTCTCCAACGGCAAAGAAATAGAACAATTAGACATAAAAAAAGAAGAGGAAATGATTAAAAAATACCAGAAAAAATTATCAAGAAAAGAATACATGAGCGAAAACTACAAAAAAACACTAAAAACATACCACAAATGGCTAAACAAAAGAAACAACAAAATCAAAGACAGATACCACAAAATAAGCAAAAAACTAGTAACAAACTACGACGTAATATCAATGGAAAACCTAAACGTCAAAGGAATGTTTCAAAACAAAAAATGGTCACCAAAATTACAAAGAATAAACCTGTACAAACT
Organism: uncultured Methanobrevibacter sp.; assembly: GCF_947169325.1. Classification (GTDB taxonomy): domain Archaea; phylum Methanobacteriota; class Methanobacteria; order Methanobacteriales; family Methanobacteriaceae; genus Methanocatella. The sequence goes on from NZ_CAMVPN010000058.1 coordinate 328, forward strand.
AGTACGGATGATCAAATACAAAGCCGAATGGTACGGAAAAAAATTCGTACAAATCAATCGATTTTATCCTTCCAGCCAAACATGCAACCGTTGCGGATACCAATACAAAGATTTAACACTAGAAATGCGCAAATGGACCTGTCCACTCTGTGGAATAACACACCACAGAGACATCAACGCAGCAAAAAACATACTAAAAGAAGGAAAAAAATTAATATTATAAATAAAAATAAATATTTTTTATAATATGAACCCGTAAGACAACGGGGGATAGCTTGGTAAATTCTTATACTCACAAGAGTATAACAGCCCAAGAATATTTTTTACAAAATGGTACAAACATTAAGTAAAAGTCTAAAGTGAGAATCATGAAAATTGAAGAGATAGATGCAATCAACTATAAGAACGGCAAAGCCCAAAATGCCAAAGAGAATGTGGTCCAGGATGAAACAATAACATTAACAATCAACAACGACATAAGCCGCAGCATGTCCGCTATCGAGGATTCACTTGAGGAATTTGCAGTCGGATACCTTTTCAACGAGAACATGGTGAATTCGATGGATGCAATCAAGAAAATTGAAGTTGACGGCATCCAGATTCATGCCGAAATCGACGATGCCCTTTTAAAGACAAACGAAACAGTGCTGTGTTCCGATTCCGCAGGAGGATGGAGAAGCAAAATAAAGCAGGTCAATCCTGTTGAATCCGATTTTCAGGTCCACGTCAGCGAACTTATCGACAGAATTGAAGAGCTTAAGGACAACGCCGAAATCTGGCAGGCAACAGGAGGAACACATGTTGCAGGAATCGTTCATGATGGGCAGTTTATCGTGAAAGAAGATGTGAGCCGCCACGTTGCTGTGGATAAGGTAATCGGATACGGTTTATTAAATGGTTTTGATTTGTCAAACTCATATGTAATCTACAGCGGAAGGATGCCTGCAGACATGGTAATCAAGATGACAAGGGCAGGTGTGCCTATACTGGCATCTAACGCAGCTCCCGCTAATTCAGGATACAACATTGCAAAAAAAGGTAATGTTACATTGGTTGGATTCCTAAGAGGCCAACGCTGTAACGTGTACAATAATCAGAACAGAGTAATTTTTGACTGATTACTCCAAAACAGCATGTCTTGATTTAAGGTCGCTTTCTGTCTGCTTCATTTTCTCCATTAGCTCAGACACTATAGCATCCAAAAACACCAATGTGGTCAGTTCAAATGCAGTACCTAAAGGAGTGAGTGAAGTATAGTTACCATGAATTTGACGTTTCATGTAATTCTCATCATCTTCCTCCTGATTTTTACGACCTTTAACAAAAAGATAACAGTCGGCGAGCTGTCCAAGGGTTGATTCCGGATATGAAGTGACAGCCAATACTGTGGAACCTCTATTTTTAGCTATTTTTGCGGCTGAAACGATAGTGTTTGTTTCACCTGAACCTGAAATGGCAACGATGCAGTCATCAGCATGAATCGCCGGAGATATTGTTTCCCCTACAACATATGCGCTTAATCCCAGATGCATCAGTCTCATAGCAAATGCCTTTGCGGCAAGCCCGGACCTTCCGGCACCGGTTACGAAAACGTTTTTCGCACCGATGATGGCATCCTCAAACTCATCGATTTTATCCTCTTCCAAATACTCTTCAGCCTTTTCAATATTATTCAATATTGCCCCAATTGAAGTCTTCATTATGTCCATTTTTTATCAATCCAAAACTAGTTAACAACATAATATATTTAGATTTAATAGTTATATATAATTATTGAAATTTCACTTATAATGAGAATAACGGCAAAATTACTTCAGGCAATGATTAAATTATAGACCCATTTCCTTTTTTTCCATCAAATCAAAGACCAATGCATCCAAAAATAGCAGAGCAGTCAGTTCAAATGCTGTACCTAAAGGAGTCAATAGGGTGTAGTTACCATGAATTTGACGCTTGAGGTAGTTTTCATCCTCATCTTCCCGGTTGATCCTTCCCTTAACATACAGACAACAGTCGGCCAGTCGGCCAAGAGTAGAATCAGGATATGAAGTAACGGCCAATACCTTGGATCCCCTGTCTTTAGCTATTTTAGCAGCGGAAACTACAGTGTTTGTTTCGCCTGAACCTGAAATGACAACCAAACAGTCGTTTTCGAATATTGATGGAGATATTGTCTCGCCGACAACATATGGGCTGAATCCTATATGCATCAGCCTCATTGCAAAAGCTTTCGCCACAAGGCCGGACCTTCCGATTCCGGCTACGAATATGTTATTTACATGCAAGATAACGCTTTCGAATTCCTTAAGGGAGTCATCATCAAGAGATTGTCTTGCATCAGTGATATTTTCCAATATTGCATCCATAGAAGAATTAATTATTTCCATCTTATCAACCCAATACAGTTATGATTATATTTGAATTCGTCATTATATAATATTAATGAGATTGAAAAGTAAGGGACTGATAAGCCTCGAAATAGATGGTGAAATCTATGACTACAAGCTCTACCAAAGTCTGGAGTCACTGTCAAGGACAAAGTCCCAGCGGAAATCCGCAAAAGAGCTCGGAATTTCACATACTGTGTTCAACAGAAGACTGCTGAAAGCTGAAGAGAAATTGGGATTGAGCATTACCCGACAGGCAGGAAACGGCACATTGCTTACAAAGGAAGGCATCAGGCTTCTTGAGGAATACCAGAAGTACATGGTTAAGATTGAAAAGACCACCAACATCAACATTGCAGGCGGACACATCAGTTCAGGGCTTCTTGAGACAATAAAGCATCCGTTTAACACCAACATCTACAGCAGCAGCGACAGGGACGCATTCGAACTTGCCAAACGAGGCGCTGTTGATATCCTGACACTGGACGATCCATTGATAGCATATGAGAGGGACATCGACTTCACTCCTATAGCCTACGACTATCTTGTTCTGATAACAAGTCCTAATTCAAAGGAAATCAGGAACATCAGTGATTTGAACGGCCTGGACTTTGTAAACGTTACAGGGTCTGCCCAAAGGCTTGCCTGGAACACCCTGAAGCATTACGACATCGACTACAACATAAAGTACAAGGTCAACTCACAGTTCGACGCCTTCAAGCTGGTGAGGAATTCTGAAAACCTCAACTGCTTTTTGAATGCCAGCTACTTCAAGGGAAACGAGCTTTTGAAGTTTGATACACGACATGTCATCAGTCTGGTTAAGGTAAACGAAGATAAGGATGAAGTTGACGAATTCATCGAATATCTGCTGAATGCCGGGCAGAAAGAAATCGAAAATCAGGGTTTTGAACCTATCTAGAATAATACTTTTCAAATGCTCTCGGCAAAATCTGAATTATATTAAATTATATATCTATTTTACACACCTGTGATTTTGTGCATATGCACACATTCCAAACATTAAATAACGATAAGATACAATATAAAATTGAAAGACTAAAAGGCGATATTATGGTTAAAAACAGAGATTTACTAGCAGTTGGTCACTCTGCTCATGATTACATTATTAGAGTGCCTGAATTTCCAAAAGCAAACTTCTCCGCACCAATTACCAACATGAAAACCTTTAACGGTGGAGCAGCAGCGAACGTTGCCTGTGTTGGAGCGAAACTGGGTCTGAAAACCTCACTGGTTTCAGCCGTCGGCGGTGATTTTAAAAAGACAGAATACTACGAACACATGCAAAATTTAGGTATCGACACTGATTCACTCATCATTGTTCCAGGTGAAGCCACACCTACAGCATTCGTTTTAACCGACGATAACGACGACCAGATCAGCTATTTCTACTGGGGAGCAGCACGTGAATTTGCAGAAAGCAAGGTCCCGGCAGCAGCGATAAAGAACGCCGAAGCTATTCACCTTGCAACAGGAGACCCTGACTTCAACTGGAAATGCTCCGAAGAGGCAAAGGACCAAGACCTTCTTGTTTCTTTTGACCCTGGCCAAGACCTTGGAATATATGAAACCAAAAAACTAAGGGACGTCATCGAAAACACTACAATCCTTTTCGGAAACCATCATGAAATCGAAAGGATTTTAGTGGCTTTGGAAGTCGATTTGGACGGACTCAGGGAACTTGGACCTAAGATAATCGTCAAGACCTGCGGTTCCAACGGCAGTGAGATATATTCCAGTGAAGACAAAATCAAAATCGATGCAATCAACACTGATGTTGTTGATCCTACCGGTGCCGGAGATTCCTACAGGGCTGGATTCCTGTCAAGATTCCTAAACGGCGAATCACTGGAAGAATCAGCCAAGTTTGCATCAACCGTTTCATCATTCATCATTGAACATCAAGGCTGTCAAACCAATATGCCAACATTTGATGATGTGTTTGAAAGAATGAATGAATTCTACTGAATTCCTTCTCTTTTTTTATTTTTTTTAAAGCTAACTTTATTTTTATCAATATGCCTTTAATTTTGTTATACTTAACGAAAAATTACTGTTTTTTAAAAAAAAATTGAAACATATCAATAAAGTTTGAATTAACAATAATCCAATTAATTTAAATACTATTAAATAAATATAACACAATATCAATCTTTGATGAAAATAAAATAAAATTAATTTGACTGTTTAATCTATTGACAAAGGAGGAAAATAATGACACAAATTAGCGATGCAAAAAAAGGCATTTTAACCGATGAAATGAAACACGTCGCAGAAATAGAAGGCGTATCAGAAGATTTCATTCTAAAATCAGTAGCTCAAGGTACTATCGTAATACCAAGCAACGTGAACAGAGACATCGAGGCATCAGGTATCGGTGCAGGACTGAGAACAAAAGTAAACGCAACCGTAGGTACCTCAACCGATATTGTAGACTTTGACGAAGAAGTGAAAAAGGCACAGATTGCAATCGACCACGGTGCAGACTGCCTTATGGAACTGAGTATCGGCGGAGAGCTTGACGTAATCAGAAGAAGAGTGCTGGACATGTCCCCACTCCCAGTAGGTTCAGTGCCAGTCTATCAGGCAGCAATCGAAAGCATAAGAAGGGACGGATCTGTAATCTACATGACTGAAGATGATCTTTTCAACACCATCGAAAAGCAGGCAAAAGACGGTATCGACTTTATGGCAGTCCACAGTAGTATAAACATCGAAACATTAACCAGACTCAAAAGACAAGGCCGTGTAACAGGACTCGTTTCAAGAGGAGGTTCATTCATGTCCGGATGGATTGTCGAAAACGAAAAGGAAAACCCATTATACGCTAACTTCGATTACGTTTTGGAAATCGCAAAAGAGCATGACGTTGTACTATCCCTTGCAAACGGTATGAGGGCAGGATCCATTGCAGATTCAACCGACAGGGCACAGATACAAGAACTCATCATCTTAGGGGAACTCATCGACAGGTCACGTGAAGCAGGCGTTCAATGTATGATTGAAGGACCGGGACACATCCCAATCAACGAGATTCCAACAAACGTGATGATTCAAAAGAAAATGTGTTCAAACGCTCCATTCTATATGTTAGGACCTATTGTGTGTGACGTTGCACCGGGATACGACCATATCGTATCTGCAATCGGAGCAGCATCCTCTGCAAAAGCCGGAGCAGACTTCATCTGTTACGTAACCCCAGCAGAGCACCTGGCATTGCCTAACCCTGATGATGTAAGGGAAGGAGTAATTGCAACCAAAATCGGGGCTTACGCTGGAGACCTTGCAAGTGGTCAAATCGACGGTTCACAGGATTTAGCTATGGCTGAAGCAAGAAAAAGACTTGACTGGGAAGCACAATACGAATGTGCAATGTTTCCAGAAGCTGCACGTGCAAAAAGGGACCAAAGACCTCCTGAAGAGGAAGACACATGTACAATGTGCGGTAACTACTGTGCAGTAAAAATCGTTAACGAATGGTTGGACCAATCCGATTCCGACCTTATTAAATAGATATTATTATCTATTTAACTTCTTTTTTTATTTTTAGCTTTGATTTAATCGACTCTTTTTTTACATTAACATTGACACTTTGGCTTTTTGACATTGATTTTTAATGGGGGATATATCCGCCTGTTGAATTTGACATTGAAATGATAAATCGCCAGCGTTAATGTTAACCAAAAAATATTTATGTGATGTTTCTGCCACGACAATTTTACAAAGTGGGAACAATTTTACGAAATGACTGCAATTTTAAAAATAAGATATAATATTTCATAATAAAATAAATAATGCCTTTAAAATCTTTTACTTGGGAAAATCTTTATATATGATTGAAAACATAAGAATATCCAACCATATTTTGGAAGAAAAAATTATGTATAATAATGGGAACAACGACATTACCATTGAATATGACCCAGATATTGTCTCTAAAATAAAAGAATTGATAAAAGAAGGATTTGATAAACTTAAATGCTTTGTAAAATTAAAAACCAACGAAATTAGGGAAATTTCTAATTTTAGTTTCTATGATGAATTGAAGCTACAATTTCGGGAAATTTCAATGAAACTAAAAGAATTGAAATTACGTAAGGAACATTGCTATTTCATCTCAATCAAAGATTATATCCTATACATTGTTCGCCAAAATTCCACTGATTCGACATTTGGGCATTGTGATTTCACCGTCGAATTATTCAACTTTTTTATGGAATTATTTAAAACCAATTTAGAATTTTATAAAACAGGGAAAACCACTACCGATGAGTTTAAAAGATTAGAAAAAAGCTTCAAAGAAAGATATTGGGACTATCGATGTATCTTTTACAGTTACATTTACCAACCTAGTGGTGATTTTACTGAAGAAGAAATGTATAAAATTCATGAACAATTAAGGAGCTGATGTAATGAACTTTTTTACCGATACAAACATTCCAATAGGATATACAGTTATACATGATAGGTTGCATAAACCATCAAAGACATTTATAAATAACCATTCCACTGATTCTATTTTTTGGTCTAACCTAGTCCAACAAGAATACAAGAAAACATTGAATGACATAATTGATGATATGAATGTTTTCTTATCCTATTGTAAATCTTCTTTGGAAACAAATCAGCATGATTTCATAAATTATTTTGATTTTGAAAATTTCCTCCTTAAACAACAAATAACTGTGAATTAGATAGACATAAGCAACAAAAAATTCTTGAAGAATTTTGGAATAAATATCATTTTTCTGAAGGGATTGCTGAATTAGTTTATTCAAAATTCATTGATTTTGCCTATGATTTTGAAATAATATACTTCAACAGGAATAAACAATTAAATAAAATAATGAAACTCCATGATTGTGGTCTAGATAACTATAAAAGATATATAGGCTACGTAAAACAATTGAAAGATTGGGGAGTTCACTCACCGGACTATAAAATAGTCATTGATGCACATGATTGTGGACTTAAACACAACAATTTAACTTTTGTTTCAGCTGACAGTGAAATAATTGATATAATTTTAGAACATAATCATTCATTTCTAAGCATTCTAGAATTCAAATCATGCAACTAAATTAATGAGAAACAAATATGACATCAAAAATTTCTCCGAAATATGATTCCACATTACAATGTAAACTAAAGGAGTATGAAGAACAACTTAAAACAATAATAAACTCAAATAACCCCAATTTTGATATCTTCTTTGAATTGGATAATAGATTTAATGAAATAGCATTAATGTTAGAAAAATGTGAAGTTCTGCAGGATGAATTAGATTATTTCCTAGGTACTTCAGACAAAATTTTATATATATATAATTTATAAAAACTGTAAAAACAACTTATTTGGACATTATGACTTTGCATTAGAACTATTTGATTTATTCATCGAAATATGGAACGCAAAAATCAGATTAATTAATCACTTTTCTAAAGAAGAATTGGAAAAATATGAAGAGTTTAAAAACAACTTCAAAAGTAGATACGAAGATTACAGACATGAATTTTATCTAGAAATTTATGAATCTGGAAATGAATTTTCACAAAATGAAATGTACGAAATCCATAAAAGCTTAAGGACGTGATTTTAAAGGACAATTCTCATTTCCAATCTGCACAGAGAATTAATTGACCATTTGATTGAGGTATAAAAATGTTTGAAGAAAAATTTGAAATAGAAAGATTTGAAGTTAATAGAGGAAGAGATGCTTTCATTGATGAAATTTTAAGCATCCCTAATCTGTTAACTCAAGAGGAGATTGATGAATTATTAGAACATTTATAGTGATGTTTAAGTTCTATTAAACATTAACTATTTCCTTTTATGACTTTTTAACGACTCTTTTTACATTAACACTGACACTTTGGCTTTTTGACAATGATTATAAAAAATAGCATATATCTCCAAAATACAAACTAATCATAATTAAAAATTAACACTGTTAAACATTAGGAGGAACTATTAATGGAGTCCATGGATGAATTTTCAAAAGAGGAATTGCTTGAAACAATTGATCTGCTAAAAGAGGAAAATGAAAAGACCGTTGACGAGTTAATGGAAAAATTAAGAAGCATTGAAGGCGAACAACTGAAAACAAACATTAGCAACCGCCAGATGGAAGGTAAAATCAGGGAACTTAAAGGCGAAATTAACTCATTTAAGAAGACCCCGTTGATTCTTGCAACAGTGACAGAAGTTTTTGATGACAAGCAGGTGGGAATTCAGGGCGCCGTCGGCCATGAATTTTTGGTTACCTATCCCGGTTCAATCAAAAAGGAATTGCTCATACCCGGTGCAAGAGTGGCATTAAACCAAAAGAATCTGGGCGTCGTCAGCGTATTTCCAGCTAAAAAGGACAAGAACGTGGCGGCCATGGAGATTGATGAAAAGCCCGAGACAACATATGCTGACATCGGAGGTCTGGACGGGCAGATTACAGAGGTCAAGGAAACCGTCGAGCTTCCAATCAAGAATCCAGAAATATTCAAGGAAATCGGAATCGACCCTCCAAAGGGAATCCTTCTCTACGGACCGCCGGGAACCGGAAAGACATTGCTTGCAAAGGCAGTTGCAAATGAAACCAATGCAACCTTCATAAAGATTGTGGCCTCTGAATTCGTCAACAAGTACCTTGGAGAAGGCTCAAAAATCGTTCGTGACGTCTTTGAGCTTGCAAAGGAAAAAAGCCCTGCAATCATATTCATCGACGAGATTGACGCCATCGGAACCGAAAGGGTTGCAAGCAGCGAAGGCGCCGACAGAGAGGTTCAAAGAACATTAATGCAATTGTTGGCCGAACTTGACGGATTTGACTCAAGAGGGGATGTGGGAATCATAGGTGCAACAAACCGTCCGGACATTCTCGATGAGGCACTTTTAAGACCCGGCAGGTTTGACAGGACAATCGAAGTGCCGAACCCGGTAAAGGAAAGCAGAGCCAGAATCCTTGAAATCCACACCTCAAAGATGAAAATCGATGAGAACATTGACCTTGACATGATAAGCGAGCTTACAGAAGGCCTCTCCGGAGCTGACCTCAAGGCGGTGTGCACCGAAGCGGGAATGTTTGCGATAAGGTCCGAGCGAAAGCAGGTCATCGCCAAGGATTTCCTTGATGCAATCGACAAGATTATGGACAACATCTAGATTAGTTTAAATTAAACTAATCTTTTTATATTAATAATGACATAAATTAATTAGTATACTTATTTTACGATAATTTTTTTATTATTAATGGTGAGATTAGATGACACATTGGATAGAAAACATAGCTAATGAATTAAGTAAAATGGATGTAGAAGAGCATGTCATTGCGAGTGGAACCTCAATTTCAGGTTCAATACACATCGGAAACTCCTGCGACATATTTGTAGCCAACGGAATCGGAAAGAAATTAAGGGAAAAAGGAAAAAAGGCCAAAACAATATGGATTGCAGATGACCACGACCCATTAAGGAAAGTTCCATATCCATTACCTGAATCATATGACAAATACCTTGGAATGCCGTACTCAGTCATTCCATGTCCTGACGGATGCTGCGCAAACTTCGTTGAGCACTTCGAAAAGCCTTTGCTTTCAGTGATGGATGACTACGGAATTGAAATGGAAACCAAATCCGGCTTTGAAATGTATAAAAACGGCGACTATAACGATTACATCAGAACCTCACTTGAAAAAGTTGAGGAAATAAAGGAAATCTTCAACCAGTACAGAAGAGAGCCTCTGGCTGACGACTGGCTTCCATACAACCCAATCTGTGATGAATGCGGACGTGTAAATACCACTTATGCTTACGATTACGATGGAGACATCATCAAATACAGATGCGAATGCGGCCATGAAGGTGAAATGGACATCAAATCCGGGAACGGTAAGCTCACCTGGAGAGTCGAATGGGCGGCAAGATGGAAAATATTCGGAACAACCTGTGAACCATTCGGAAAAGACCACGCAGCAAGCGGAGGATCATACGACGTAAGTAGCGTAATCTCCGAGAAAATCTTCGACTATCCTGCACCATATCCGGTGCCATACGAATGGATTACACTTGACGGCGAAGCGATGAGTAAATCCCACGGAGTGTTCTTCGCACCTGAAGAATGGCTTAAAATCGGACCTGCCGAAAGTCTCCACTATTATCTCTTCAGATCAAAACCTATGAAGGCAAAAGATTTCTCACCAAAAATGCCTTTCTTAGACTTTATTGATCAATTTGATACTGTAGAAAAAGTGTTCTACGATGAAGTTGAAGCACCGTCCGAAAAAGAGAAAAGGAAATTCAAGGAAATCTATGAAATCGTGCAAATCAACGAAGGCAGTCCTTTGCCTTTCAGACCTCCGTTCAGATTCCTGGTAAATGCCTATCAGATTGCAGGTGACGATTTGGAGAAAATCTTTGATATCCTTAAGAGGAATTCCCAATTGACTAAAAGCTTTAAAGACAAAGAATTTGGTGATTTGACTGAAACAGAAATGGCACAATACCGTGAAAGGGTTGATAATGTCAAATATTGGTTAGACACTTACGCACCTAAATTCGTTAAATTCCAAGTGCAGGAGAAAAGCATTCCTAAATTACCATTGACTGATGAACAAACCAAATTCTTAACTGCTTTGGCTGATTTGATTGAGTCAACCGAGTTTGAAGATGCAACTGCACTTCACGATGCGATGTACGGAATTCTGGAAGCTCAAGAATTGAAACCGCAAAAAGGTTTCCAGGCAATCTATAAAATGATTCTCGGTCAAAAACAGGGCCCAAGAGCAGCATCATTCCTCTTGAGCTTAGATAAAGACTTTGTTGTAAAAAGATTAAGACAGGAAGCTTAATCTTTTAAATTTTTCTTTTTTTAACTCTAAAAATTATTCATTCAAAATGTCTGAAAATATCAGGCATTAGGATAATTATCCTTCCAATCTTTTTATGTCCAAAATCATCTGATCAAAATCGGAAATGAAGTTTTGATCCTGAATGACTCTGAACTTCTCATATTTTTCAAGAACATGGACTCTTGCTTCTTCAGCAGATATTTTGCCTTTTCCAACTAAGATTGGCAGTCTTCTAAGTTTGATATAATCATCCAACAGTTCTTTCCAGTCTTTCATTCCCATTGGGATTTTATCTTCAGCACGGGATTCTGCCAGGTTTAAAAAACCTTCAACTAAACTATTCAGTCTTGACAGCGCTTTTTGGTTCAAATAGTTTTTTGAGATTACAACATCACTCTGGATTATTTTTCCGTTTGGCGCCTTTTTCCAGGATGTTAATCCCATATGGAGTTTTTCACTGTCGCTGCGTGTTTCTATTATTTCTGCAGCAGTATGGTTACTAACCGCATAAATTAATTTGTTTTGAACGCTAGCAAAGAATTTTTGAGTGATTTCAGCATCTTTATCATAATCAAAACTTGTTGCATATATGTCTGTTATTTTTTAGTTGAATCTTCTTTCAGAGGCCCTTATTTCACGAATAGTTTCAAGCAACTCATCAAAGTAGTCTTCGGTGAATCTGCCTCCCTTTTTGAGGAGTTCCTTATCAATGACAAAACCTTTTATCATATATTCTTTTAAAATCTTATTGGCCCATTTACGAAAGTGTGTTGCTTCTTTACTGCTGATTCTATATCCTATTGATATCATAGCATCCAAATTATACCATTTTTGAGGCCTTCCCCCATTTTTAGAGTTTAGTGAGGATTTTTCACTAAACTCTATATTATCTTTAAACAGTTCTTTGGAAGACATGCTAACTTCATTTTCTTCCAGCTCGCCTTCTTGAACTATGTTTGCAAAATGCTTGGATATATTTGTTTTATCTGTACCAAATATTTCAGCAACAACACTTCTGCTAGCCCATAGTGTTTCATCACCAATCAGAAATTCACCTTCAACATCTTGTTGTTCGCTTTTATACAGTAATTTTTCGATTAGTTTAAAATCAGACATGTTGATTCCTCAAATTTAAATTAGTATTTTATAATTGAACTTATATTTTATGATAAGTATTAATTCAATTTTGGTAAGAGCAATTGAAAAGTATTTGTGCGACAAGCCAGACATAGCTTAAACTTACACCTGCCCACAATTCAATCCTGGTCAAAATCATAATCAAAGGACTTAATATACATTAAATCAAACCATTTTAATCCTTTTGACCCTCTTTTTTTAATTTCGACACTATTGTAGGGAAGTTTCCTTTTGATTAATCCCACTATATCCTCTTCTGTGACTTTCCTTTTAATTTTCAACAGGATTACCTCCTCTTTGTTGTCGAAGAAATTTTATTATGATTTACAAACTTTTTTTCAATTTATTAAAACCATATTCCTGTTATAACATTATATTCAATGATTAATAAAGTTTTTCTTTAGAATGAAAGCAATATTGCAGACTAATTACAATTTTACGAAGCGAGAACAATTTTACAGACTCACAGCAATTATGAATTTCAAGGCACTTTCAAAGAACGATTAAATGAAAATTACAATCAATTAACCATTAAGCTTTTGAAAATACCTATGAAATAATGATAGCAACATTCAATTAAATTGATTCTAAGATAAAAATTAAAATATTAGCAGTGATGCATCTACATTCACTACCTGATTTTTATGGAGTTTGTGATTTTTGACTTGCCGTAGCTTGAAATTATTTTATATTTGCCGACCCTCAGGTTCTTCAGTATTACTGTTGCAACAGCTTTACTGTTGGTTTTGGCAGAATATGTTTTTCCCCTGAACTTGAACTTTATAGTTTTGCCCTTGAGTGCCTTGCCGTTCTTGTCTACAAGCTTGGCCTTGAACTTGAGGGTTTTGATGTTCTTGCCTATGATGTTTGAAGCCGTCAGGACCGGCTTTACGGTGATTTTGTTGGACACCTTGTATCCTGCATATTTTGTTGTTATTGTGTATTGGCCAGGTTTTAACCTGATTTTTAAGGATGCATAGCCATTTTTATTTGTTTTTACTGTGTATGTCTTTTTGTTTACTTTGAATGTGACCTTGACGCCTGAGCCGTCCGCTTTTCCGGTTGTTGCGTTGTATATTCTGACCTTGAAGGATTTGTTGGCTCCATAGTACTGTGTCAGGTCCTTGTTTTCCATGATCTTTGCATAGATTCTGATGTTATTGACAGCTTTCTCCTTTGTCTGCGGGTTTATTGCAGTTATCTTATATGTTCCGGGGTTGATGTTGATGTTGAGCCTTACAACGCCGTTCGGAAGGGTCTTGACCTTGTATGTCTTGCCGTTTAGAGTGAAGCTGACCTCAGCATTTCCCAGTGCTGAGCCTTCTGAAGTGTAGAACATTGCAAAGTACTGTGTTCCGCTTCCATAAAGCTTGACGACATTAGTTGCATTGATAGTTGATAGGACATTTATCACAGCTGTGGCGTTTGAAGCCTTGTGTGAGAGAGTTTCTTCAAATGTATTGCCCATCCATTATTAAAATATCTTCAAAGTAAAACGAAATTTAAATTAAACTTTTGAATTCCTTCCTGTAGAGAATCTCATCTGCATTTTCAACAAGACTATAATCCAGTTTTTCAAAAATCTCGATGAGAATGTCATCTCTGCTTTCAAATGTGACGACAACGCTCTTGAATTCATAGTCAGCAGCAATCTTTTCAAGCTGTCTAATCAACTTGTATGCTATCTTTTCACGTTCATCATAGGAGTTCAAAAACAGGGTAGTAATCTCGCATGAATCGCCATCATACACTTTAAAGCTTGTACAACCAACAGTTTTTCCGAAGCTCACAAGAAGCAGCACAACCTGAGGATCATCGATAAAGCATCCGAATGAATCGCAGAATTCTATAAACCTTTCATCCCTCTCGTCAGTCACTACTATTTCCATCTTTTGCCTCCGTTGTGTTTCCTACCTTTTTAAGCTCCTTGTCCCAGATTTCACAGTTATTGCAGGTAAATTTCAAAAACAAGTCCCTGCATCTTGAATCATCCAGCACAACAACTTCAACGCCGTTGCACTCCAATAAATTCTCGGCACCCATCAGTGTCGTATTCTCGCCAATCACTACACGAGGAATATTATACAATATTACTGCTCCAGAGCACATCGGGCATGGCGACAATGTGGTATAGAGAGTGCACTCAACATAATCCTCATAATCAAGACGCCCGGCATTCTCTATGGCATCCATCTCGGCATGCAATATTACAGAATCGTTCTGAATCAGCCGGTTATGGCCTCTTGAAATAATTTCATTATCCTTAACCAGAACGGCACCTATTGGAAGGCCGCCTTCGGACAATGACTTTTCAGCTTCCAAAATAGCCTCGTTCATGAAATAAGCATCATCTGTCATGTTAAAAAAAAGAAATAAATTAGATGAATTTAATCATCTTAATCTATTGAATAATCCTTTGTTGGATTTGTTTTCCAATTCATCCTCAAGCCTTTTGATTTCATTGTTCAGTTTGGAAATGGTGCTTTTGGATTCATTGGAGAGTTTGTCGTAACTGCTTTCCTTAACCTTAAGTTGGGTTGAAAGGGAAGAAATTTCCGCTTTATATTCTTCGATTTCTTTTTTGTATTGTTTGTCAACTTCTTCTTTGTAGTTACCGACTTCGATAAGTTCTGCTCTCAACTTATCGACTTCTTCTGAAAGCTCAATGTTTTCTTTTCTAGAATCGGCCAATTTTTCCTTGGTTTCTTTAAGCTCACTGCTTAGCTGTTTGTTTTCATTTTCAATATCCTTGACATTAACAGCTGCAAGTTTTTCTTTGTATTCATCAATTTTTGATTGAAGATCTTCTTTAATAGTGTCCACTTCAGCTTCGAGCTTGTCTGCCCTTACCTTGTTGACAGCACTTTCAGCTCCGAGCTTTCCGATTTTGTTGCTTAAGTCAGCATTGATGTCCAGTTGATCGAAGTATTTTCTTGTGGATTTTTCAAGTGCATCGGTCAGTTCTGTCTTGAGCCTATTGAGTTCAGCGTTTTCCTTTTTGAGTTTCGGAATTATCTTATTGGTTAAATAATTCAATTCGCTTGACTGGTTGGATAATTTTTCATCCTTTTCCTTGAGTTTTCTTTTCAAATCATCCAGCTGTTTTGAATTTTGTTTTTTAGGTTTCTTTGGAGCAGTTTGCTCAACAGCAGGTTCTTCAACCACTTCTTCTTCAGGAGCTTCTTCTTCAGCAGCAGGCTCTTTTTCAGGAACTTCCTCAACAACAGGTTCCTCAGCAGGAACTTCCTCTTCTGCAACCTCTTCAGCAGCTTCCTCAACTACCTCTTCAACAACAGGTTCTTCCACAGCAGCTTCCTCAACTACCTCTTCAACAACAGGTTCTTCCACAGGAACTTCCTCAACTACCTCTTCAACAACAGGTTCTTCCACAGGAACTTCCTCAACAACAGGTTCCTCAACAGTTTCCTCAACTGCTTTGGCTTCTTTCTTTCTGTTTCTAATTTTATCTAAATCTAATTTTACTTTTTGGCCAATCATGGCATTTATTGGTTTATCATCTGACATTAAAATCACCAAAATAGCAATATTAATCTAAAATTCAACTACTAAATACAATATATAATTTTTAGTTTACAACATATTTAACTATTTTTAATAGTGCATTTTCACACTTGCAAATATTATTATATCATGAGAATCAATAGTATATTACCGAATTGATTTTGTGATACCATGGATTATTTTGACAGATTAGAGAAAGATACCCATCACCTATACGAAATAGCCAATGAGGCTAGGTCAAAAGGATGGGATGTTGAAACAGAAACAGAAGTGCCTTTGGCAAAGGATTTAGCCGAAAGAGTGGAAGGGCTTGTTG
>NZ_CAMVPN010000059.1 GCF_947169325.1 uncultured Methanobrevibacter sp.
GCCATGACAGAGCTTGTTACAATAGCTACACGATACCCTGCACTAACACCTGTCGGCAAGGTTGTTGTTGTTAGTATCTGATCGACTGGCAGTTTCCAACCAGCTTCCTCATCACTACCTTGACCAGTATCCCCTTTTGGTCCTGTTGGGCCAGTGTCTCCTTTTATGTTTCCTACATTATCCCAAGCGTTTCCATTCCAGACATAAAGAGACCCATCAACAATATAGCTATCTCCGAGATTACCTGTCGGATGAGCAGTTATCAGTTCCTGGTAAGTGTTATACGAACCTTTAATAGTAACACTAGTGCCGCTAGCTCCAGTCGCCCCAGTCGGCCCGGCCGGTCCAGTATCTCCAGTAGCTCCTGTGTCTCCAGTATCTCCTTTAGGCCCAGTGTCTCCTTTCTCTCCAGTTGCTCCAGTCTCGCCTTTGTCTCCTTTACTGCCTGTCTTACCAGTTTCTCCTTTATCACCTGTATCACCTTTTGGTCCTGCCGGTCCCGTGTCTCCTTTTTCACCCTTCAATCCTGCCAGCTGTTCTAAAGTGAAGTCTTCATATGTGAATGCATCACCAGTATCTCCTTTTTGGCCTGTATCTCCCACTACCCTTCCGAGTGCTATCCATTCTGTTTGCACCATTTATTCCACCTCATGTGTCCATGCTTCGATTAGTATGTTGTTAAATATCATGCTTCCCCCTGCATCGTAAATCATGAATGCCGGATAATAGCTATCCAATGTTATGCTTTCGGATACATCCCCAGTATAGCTGAAAACCGTATTTGAGCCGTCTTTGATTGTTGCTTCAAGGTATCCATCATCATAGTAGAACTCGAATGTATACCATTTTGAATCCAGCGTCAGTTGCCCTGTAGTTACACTAATGTCTCTTATTACATGGTCTGAAGTGGAATATCTCACTCCTTTTTTACCAGCAAAAGCACCCAACTCCAATATCTTTGTATCTCTTGTGTGTGTCAATTCTTTGGAGTTTAAAAGACATATTGCATCGCCCCATCCCTGATTGCTTGTTTTTTTCTGCACCATCCCACATTTGAAATGAATTCCCGAATCAGTGATGGCAGGTGTTCCTTTTGGAATTAGAAATGCTGCGCTTGCACTGTTGGTTTGTTTGCTTACCAGCAATCCTGAATCATTATATCCTGTGTCGTATTCATATGGCTCCAATGTCAGTTCAATATCTGATGGGTATTTTATGATGTCAAACATTGAATCATCCGGATTATCTTCCTCCATTCCAAAGAGCTTTATGTTTTCATATGTCCAGCTTTCTGACTGGTTTCCGGCAGTTAGTGTTCCTGAAAATGTTGAACCTGCCACGCCAACTGTTAGAGTGACTTCAGCTCTTCCGTTAGTGCCTGTTAGAATATTATATGTTTGTCCCCCACATGTTACTTTAACCGGCATGCCTTCAATTGGCTGATTATCACCATCTTTTATCACTGCACCAGCTGTGACTTCAGCTCCAGCAATGCATTCGTTTTCGGAAGGATAGAATATTGCTACTGACAATTGATTATCTGTGTATCGCCATCGTTTCAAAAGCTCGAATAACGTGTCTGAATTGTTATAGTCAATGTTCCATGCGGCTAGCTTTTCTCTTAGGATTGTCCTTGCATTTCCCAGTTTTGTGTTTTCCTCAATGACATTACCTGCAATGCTCATAAAATATTCACCTCATTATGGAGCTACCGCCCTAATGTATTTTATTGGTATTCTCAGTCTTTCATCTGCAGCCATGTTATCTGCATAAAATACAATGCATGGTGCATATGTACTTCCGATTTCGGAACCGTACCAGTATCCAGCATAATTGCTTACACTGCCGTCAGCGGTTCTGTAGTATGTGTAATTTCCTGAACTTCCACCTTCAATATCCACATAACATTCCCTTACGCTTCCGGCAACCGTATATCCCGCATCACTCGGTGAGCCAAGAAACATAAAGTCATAGGCAGTATCAAAATCAGCATCGCAGTTGTCAAAGAATACTCCAACTGAATCTCTGCTGCCGTTTCCAACAAATCCTCCACCATAACCTTTCATTTGAGTTGATGAGGAAACGTTTCCTCGGCTCATGTCATAACCTATATATACATGAGTGTTGCTGTTTGCCCCAAGAATTGTTGGAGTGTTGTTTATCATGATGGCTCCTTTCATAACTCCTGCCTGATTGGCAACAACCTCAATATAGTTTTCATCATATGCAAGACCAGTTGTATCTACGGATTTTACATTAGTGGCTTTTAAAAGATTGCCTGTGTTTAATAAGGAAGGTGGAATATTGTCCACATATTCAGAATCGTTGAAATAGTTCATGTAGTATTGCGGAAGTGAATGCTCGGCACTGACAGCCGGTTTATTAGTAACATAAGCCTTGTAGATATAGCCTCCACGGTTTGCATCTGCAGTTGCCGCATATGATAATGGAGTTCTTCCTGAAGTTATGGTTGTCCAATTGCCACCTGAAAGGGGTTTTCTTTGAAGCACCACATCAATGCCGTTCATAGAAACATCATTCTTATCTCTCACGATAATATACATGTTTGCACTTTTGGCGTGACCCTGAGGCCCGTCTTTAGTCAGCCATGACTCATAACAGTTGAACTCAATTGATTGGGGATCTGGAACCGGAAGTAATCTTAAAAGCCCAAGAATTCCCAAATCACTTGAATAAGTAATTTCAGCCCCATCAAGAATATCTTTAACATCATTTCTGAACGTTGTTAATCTTGAATTCATTGCCTGCTCATTTGTCAAGGCCTCTGAAAGGTCTGGTGGTGTGAAAGTCATGATTTAGCTCCCAAGTAAATTCAAGTTGGCAGTTTGTGCAGAGGTTATTGCTCCAATGCTGTTTTGTAAGTTTTGAATGGCTGTGGCCACCGGTGCGTTTTTAATGGCATTGGTGTTATCTGTAGTGTCTAGAGTGCTTGCAAGATTAACCGGACCAGTTGCTCCGGTGTCTCCAGTATCACCTTTAGAACCTGTATCACCTTTTTGACCAGTAGCACCAGTATCCCCTTTAGGACCAGTATCTCCAGTAGCACCTGTATCTCCTTTAGCTCCGGTTTCACCAGTTGCACCAGTAGCACCAGTTTCACCTGTGGCTCCAGTATCTCCAGTATCACCTTTTGGTCCTGCAGGTCCAGTGTCACCTTTCTCACCGGTTGCTCCGGTTTCACCGGCACTGCCACTAGCTAACTTAAAACAGTTAATGTAATTGTATTTATCAGAATCTTCAACAGGATGCAATGCCAAGAAATCTCCTTTATCTGATTTGATAGCTCCGTTTTCGCCTAATGCAATTTTATCGGCAGGCTCAATATCACTAACTCCGCTGGCCAGTTTTAGTCTGTATAGTTGGCCTAACACTAACACGCTTGCTTTTCTCCGGCCGCTGTCCATTACAACCGGATCATTAACGATGATGCCTATTGGTATTTCATCATCACCGTCAGTGTATTTTTTCACCATTTCTTTTCCGATTTGTGAATTTGGAGATATTGTAACAGTATCTTCAGGATAAAGTTTATTTGTGTATTCATAACCAATTCCTTGTCCTGTTTGTGTCACTACATTTTCTGAGGTTATATTCCCATCATCTAAAAGAAATGTGGTGACTTCTTTTCTTGCCTCAAGTAAAACTATCTGGTCTTGCATTTATACACTCACCTCATATATATGGTTTCCTTTAACAGTTGGATTGCATTTGATATTCATTCCGTATTTTCTTGCTTCGCTGCAGAAATACAAATCTTCAGAAAGTACTGTCTCATTATCATAGATTACATACTTGAAATATGGATATGCCATTTTTCTAAAGACATTAACATTAACGAGACTGATTCCAAGGCCACCTCCTTTAACATCAAATGAATCATTAGTTTCCATTAATGTTTTTGCATAAATCATGTTTTGATTGTTGAAGTCTTTTCCAAAATCAAAGATGACAGTCTCATCTGTTCTTGTTCTTTTCTTGTAATACCAGCCTAAAGCAATGTCTGTTTCACATTCCAATAGATTATTGACTGCATCTTTCGGAACACTGACATCTGAATCTACCATTAGCACATAATCAAAGTTATAATTAAGTGCAAGCTTAGCTATTTCGTTTCTTGCACGTGCACAGTCATAACCTTTCACATAATCGAAATAAAGATTAAAATCCTTTGGATTTATCAAACCATAAATGCTTTTGAAGCATTCAGGCTTGATGGTTTCAAATGTCGGAACTGCAATTAGAATTTTACCTTTCATCAAGATTACCTTCCAGCTTTTCAATTCTATCTTCCAGTTCATCCAAATTAATCTTGTCTTCACGCTCACATCTATACTCATAAATATCGATTAATGCAACAATGACGATGGCTAATGTAAATGGCAATAGCCCTTCGATTAAAGCATACTTTGTGGCATTTGTCATGATAATGTTGATGGCTATTGCTGTTAAAACTGCACTGGAAATTGTTTTGGTAAAGTTGCATATGACAATCTTTTTAATTAGTTTGTTCATGATAACAGTATCCTCCAGAAAAGATTATCATTCTTCAGGATAGCCCAAAACTTTTCTAGCTTTTTGTTTTGCGTCGTCAACATCTCCTTCGCCTCTGATTCTGCTTGCGTAATGACTGGTTATACCTAAAGCAATCATGAGAATGCAATAAGGAACTGTGTTTTCAGTGATTCCCAAGCTTTCAGAATATAGCATGATGACTGGAATAGCTGTTACTAAAAAAGATGTCAGTATGTCAATGTCCTTTCTGTTTTTTTCTAAAAATTCATAAATCATTTTAGATTTCCTCCTCTTTGTATGTGTGGCTTAAGATTACACCGTCAACGAGAATCTTTTCTTCTGACTGGTAAACTTCCTCTGCGTTTTCTTCTATTTTCATCCAGGATTCATATTCTTCGACTGTTTCAAAGTATTTTATGTATTTCATTGTGCCTCCCAACTAATTGAGTAATATAATATTCCGTCTTCGATTTTAAATTGGATAATGGGTTTGATGGCGTAAGGATAACCTGAGTCCACGTATTTGGTGCCGTTCCAGTAAAACCAGTGGCCTGTTGACTGGTCAATGTACGGGCCTTTGTTTTCCAATGTTCCGACAAGTTTCCTTATTGTCATGTGTAAACCTCACTATCATATTATATTTTTTATTATATATTTTATTATATTATTTATTATTTATTTTATATAAATATACTTGTTGGTCATCATCACAACCTCCCCATTCCATGTAGAGCTTGTTGTCTTCCCAGACAAATCTGACGTTATTGACAATAGCCACGTCGGGAAGCTCACAATATGTAACGCCGTCTGCATCCTTGACATAATTTGCCTGCGCCATGATATTGGATTCATCAGGTACAATCATGTTCACCACATGTGTGATTTCATCCTGTTCGAAGCTGCAGTCCCCAAGATCAATACAGTTCTGAGATTCAGGATACATTTCAATTTCAGACATCTGACGGTAGACCCTGATGTATTCTGTTGTATCATTTTCCATGAGGTTAACGATTGAAAGCAGTCTTAAATCATGTCCATGTACCGGATTGCACTCACCGTCACTGTCAATGTAGATTCTGGTATTCGGCAATATATCTGCAGGGACTGGTCTTTTGAGTTTCAGTCTGAAAACATCACCTAAAACTGCCACAGTAACAAGAGTATGTCCGGAACTTCTGAGCTGGACTTTACCTAGAAGATAGCCAAATGCCAATTCTCCAGCTTTAGCTTTTCTGACTATAGTGTGTTCCATTGTTGATTCTTCAGCTAATGTTACCATCTCTCCGACTCTGCACTGGTTTTCTGAAATCCAAGCCGTATGCTCCTCATTGACATAGAACCTCTCGCCTTCATTTAATAAACAAGCTATTACATCCATCTTCTCTTCATGACCCAATCCTGTAGGATGGCCTTTGTTATGTGCTATTGTTTCATTGTACTCTTCAATCATTAAAACACCCAATTCCAATTCTTGTTAATTATCTTATCAGGTATGTGCAGACCCGTATCTGCTAAATCATCATCATTGGCATCCCACATTAACATTGAGCCTTTGTATGCTTTGGTGTACTCATGACTTCCCTTGTATAATCTGATTCCGGTTTTTTCTCTTTTGGTTACTGTTATTTGAGGAATACCGTTAGCTGAAAAAAGTGGTGATGGAAATATAAGAAGCCATTTTAAATCAACATAGTTGTAGTCTTCAAGACTTGCTGTTGCATACCATTCAGGTGAGATTTCAACTTCAGCATAATCATTTTGATAAAACTTGGTTGGATTGTTCCTGTCAAATCCTTCAAGATAATCTGAAGCATTTGACGAACCTGTTCCTACACGGCCATGCAAATGGTACTGTTTATAGTTTCCATCGTCATCGCTTCCCTGATTGTAGGCGTCAAATGAACTGGCCATCACTAAAGTCTTAGCACCGTTGAACATGCAGTATGACTTTTGATTGCCTGCCAATGTCAGGATGGTTGACTTCAAATCTTGCCTGTCAATTGTGAGATTAAAATCAGACTGCATCATGACACTTCCGGTTGTTGTACCATGATATGTTGCATTGTCATTAACAGTAACATTACCTGTAATTCTCTTAAATCTCACAACAGTAACACGACCATTGCTTAAACTAGACCCAGAAGCGACATTTGTGATTAAACCGGTTGGAGAGGTGCCCTCAAGGTTTGGAGCAAATCTTGCTCTTAGAAATCTGCCGTTATCGGTTGAATCATTGATGATGCTTAAACCTGAGTAGTTCATGAAAAAACTTGAGAATGTATCAGAGTTTGCATCAAACATCAGTACATCACTACCGGTTGTTAGAGTGCTTGAGAAGGTTGTTCCGGTATCATATACGTCTAACAATAGCTTTGTGGTTTGTGAAATCTGACCAACAGGAACTCTTGCAAGTATCGCTGCACCTTGTGTTCCATAAGCTGGAATGTATAATACCCGACATTCAGTATTGTTTGGGGTTTTAATCTTCAGGTTTTTCAAATCACTTCTGAAAAGATTAGCGTAAGAACTGCTGGCTAAATTATCTAAGAAGATATAATCATAGTTTCCCGAATAGCTGCCGCTTCTCTGGTTGTAATTACTCATGACAATATTTATCTGTAATTTTTTCTGCAATGTCATAATTAATATTTTATTATCCTTTTTATATAAATAATATAATAAAAAAAGTAATATCAAATATTGACATTAACGACTCCAACAACCATATCAAAATCCAAATAAAATAAAACAGCACTACTTTGTCAATGAAAACCAACTTTCGAAAAATAACAAACATACAATTCCTGGAACAATTCAAATATTTCAACTAATGGTTTCAAGAAAACCCCTATAAAAATATTTCTTTTTTGCTATATTTTAATAGCAATATGACAGAAACATTTAAATATGATTATAGAACATCTATAGCTATTTAAATAGTTTTTTACAATCAATTAAATAGTTAAATTTAAATACAACAATTCACAACACCATATAATAAATATGGATTAAAAATAAATTATTAATATCCATAATAGCTGATATGGTGGTGATACCAAAATAAAATAAATTTAAATTAAAACCAAATGCAAGAACATACGGAAATTATTTAATAAAGAGAGGATAATAATGAATCCAGAACATAAAAAGAAACTTGATGAAACAAATGAGAAAATAACTATTGAAGATATTTTAAACGCTATAAAACAGGAAAACGATAACACAAACATTCAAAAAGAACTTGAAGAACATCTCAGAAATATAACACATTTGAATGAAGATGAATTAAAAGTTACTAATTCTTCAAAAAGCTATTTAGGATTAAAACTTCACAATGTTGATAATCCTGAAGTAATAAATATACTAGACAAATTTATGAAACACGAAAGTAAAATTGAAGAATATGGAGATTATTTATTAATAGAACATGAATTAGACAAATAATAGTAAAAAACCTGCATGTTCTTAAAAATTTTCTTAAAAAATTCTAATTATCTTATAATTAGAATATTCCTTTATTTTTTAAACACCCCTAACCGTAAAGAATATATGTCATGAACTCAATAAATGAAACTTTATTACTATTAAACTAAAGGAGTGTAAATTTGAAGAATATAAATAAATTTTTATGTATATTAATATTTTTTTGTTTTATAATTTGTTTAAACTGCACCTATGCAGTTTCAGACAATGCAGTCGAAAATGATACGTTAAGCGTTGATTACCAATCAGATGATACCTATTCTGATAGTGTAGATGTTTCATCAGATGATAATCATGTTGATGAAAAAATTGAAAATTCATCCAATGTTAAAATTCAAGACAATAATACGAAACCCAGTAATGTTGTAAAAAAAGCTAGTTCCACAGTTAAAACAACAATTACTGCAAAAGATGTGACCAAATATTACCAAGACGGAACTACTCTTAAAGCTTATTTGAAAAATTCAAACGGCAAAGCATTATCCGGGAAAAAGATCACAGTATCTTATTCTGGTAAAACTTACTCACGTACAACCGATTCCAAAGGTTGCGTTAGTTGGAATGTTCAAAAAGGACCAGGAACATATTCAGTGAAATTTACTTTCAAAGCAAGCGGATATCAAACAAGCAGTAAAACAGCAAAAGTTACAGTAAAAGCAATGCCAACAACATTAGCTGCAAATAATCTTGCTTTCACATATGGTGATGGCAACAATAAGTTAAAAGCAACGCTAAAAGATAAAAATGGAAAGGTTTTAGCAGATAAAACTGTTGTTTTTAATTTTAATGGTAAAAACTATAATCAAAAAACTGATTCCAAAGGAGTTGCAACTCTAACAATTGGAGCAGGACCAAAAAAATACACAACAACAATTTCATTTACAAATTCAAATTATGTAACAAGTAAAAAGACAGTAACCGTAACAGTCAACAGCATCCCTACAAGTTTAACCGTGAATGATTTAACTTGTAATTATGATGACAACAATGCATACTTATATGCAACTTTAAAAGATACCAAAAATAATAAATTTTTAAGCGAACAAACCATCACATTTAAAATCAATGATAAAAGTACAAATGTAGTTAGTGACAGCAATGGGCGAGCAGGAATTAAAATAGCTGAAAAACCTGGAACATATAATGTTGAGGTCTCATTTGCTAAAAGTCCATATGCAAGCGTTAGTAAAAAAATTAATGTAAATGTAATATCATTTCACCCAACAGTGAATTATGATGGTGGATTTTACAATAACTCTTATCTAAATTTATCATTAAACATAAATACTGCTAAATTGATTAAATATAGCTGGGACAATAATAATTGGAACCAATCTAATAAATCAAAGTCATTTATCTTAACAAACGGTATTTATGATTTATATTACAGCAATGGCAGTGGCAGTATTTACCATGAACATTATATAATTGACAATAAACGTCCACTCGTTTGGAGCAATCTGGATTCTGATTTATATAGCTCACCTATTCTTGTAAATTTGACTAGCTGGGATAATCTTGATCAAAACCCTAAAATTTATTATTCATTAAATGAATCAAATTTCATGTTATATGAAAATATATTAAGTATTTCCAAAACTACCTCTTTACGATTTTATGCAATTGATTTTAATGGGCATAAAAGTGAAGTAATAACCTGCAATTACATTTTTGAAAAAGTAGGTAATTTAAATTCAGGTAAAGGATACACAACAATTCAATCAGCAATTAATGATGCAAATACTCATAATGGAGACATAATTAAAATTAGTGAAGGTTTATATAATGAACAAATAACTGTAAATAAATTTATTAATTTAATATCAATTAACGCTACATTACAAGGCATAGACTCTACTCATCCAGTTATTGGAGTTACCAATGGAGGAAGCAATAGCGTTATTCGTGGATTTAAAATTAAGGATTCTTCTTTTGGAATTGTAATTTATCAAGCGGAAAATGTCACTCTCATTAATAATCAATTTATTAATGTAGTTAGTTCTATAGAAACTGATTGTGATACAAATACTTTGATTGCTTATAATTCAATTGATTCAAATAAATTCATAAATTCCATGAGCGGCATAAGTGTTAGAAAATCCGATAATCTTATGATTTTAAATAATAATATATTATTAAATTCTAATAGGGGTGCCGGAGGGATTCTTGTTTTAAATAATACTTCAAATAATATTTCAATTGTTAACAACAATATTATCAATAAAAACAAGTTAAATGGTATTGGGTTATATATTCTTTGTCCGAATATAAATATAAATTCCAATAATATTTCAGATTTTGATACAGGATTATATGTAATCTCTTATAATTCCCACGTGCTTTATAATGAATTTAAAAACAATAAATATGGAGTATTCTTAAGAGTTTCAGTTAATAATACTTATGCTTTTAATAATATCCATGATAATAAATTATGCGGTTTTGTTTTAGACACCTCCCTTTTATCATATGAGGATTCATTTTATTTAAATAGATTATGTGATAATGGCCAATATGATTTTTATTCCGAAGCAAATTGCTCTTATGTTATAGATAATAACTGGTGGGGAGAAAATACGCCTAAAATTTCTACAAGCCGTAATGTTCTTGCTAATATTTATAATGCTACTGGAAATTTAATAATGAACACATGGATGGTTGCACATTTATTTTCATCATCTTATAAAGTAAATGAATATAGTCAAATTGAAAGAGCTAAATTCTATGTTGATTTAACTTATAATAATTTGGGAAATAAATTATCTTCATTAGGATATATTCCAGATAATCTTGAATCTTTTATTTCTGTATTTAATGTTGATGGAAATAAAAAGTTTAATACAACTTATTTAAAAGACGGGAAAGCATTTGTTGATTTTGAATTAAGTAGTTTATTTGCAAACCATGACCACATTTCAGTTATGGCTATTTTTGATAATGAAAAAATTGTTAACACATTTAATAAGAATGCAACAATCGACATAACATTATTTTCATCTGCATGGGACGTTGAAAATAATTATTTTGTAAACAAAACATATCATATCCCATTTAGTAATAATGCCTCTTGGATTACTTTTAGTTGGGGTGAAACAGGATTATATTCTGGTAAAATTTATATGATAGTTAATGGAGAAATTATTGATGAAATTAATATCAACAATCTTTTTTACCAATATTTTAAAAATAATTATTCAACAAAGGTTTTTGAAGCCATTAAATTTTTAAATAATGTTTTTGCAAGTATGAAAGAAGGTGTTTGGGAACCTAATGGTTATTATTTAAGTTTTGCAAAAGCAGCAAATATTAATCCAAGTAATGTTAATTTAGTTTATAATAGATTCTTAAATTATCTTCAATTGGATTATAAACTAACTGATTCAGAATTAGATTTCGTTAAAAATTATAAAAGCTATTTTATTGATATGATTGAAATGACTGTGGATTATCATGGTGATGTAACTCCAGACATTAATTTTGAATATGGGGGAAATCATAAGCTTTTGAATCCGCCATCCAGTTACGCTTACCGTATAAGTAATATTTATTATACAGACATTACTGATGAAAATGATGTGAGTATTGGTTATGAAGGTATGCGTAGTTTTGCAGTTGTTAAAAGTAATTTAACAAGCAATGATTTACGTTATTGGTTAAATCAAAAAGGATTATATGCACCGGGTTTGATGAAAGCTGCTTATGGTACATTTTTAACACCATTACTTGTCATTTACGAAAATGATCATGTTGCTGATGAATCTGCAAGTGAATTTAATGTAACTTGGAGCAGGATTAGTCCAGTTTGTGTTTCCTTATGTAATGATTATAACACTTTGTACATTACTGGTGAGTCTGACCATAATATGGGTCGTGAAACAATAGGGAATAACACTAATGTCTGGAAGTTTAATTATGCTACAAGTTTCAGTTTCAGTTTAGTGGAACAATTAGTCGGCAATAATGTATGGAATACCACAGTAATTGGCAGCGTTACTCTTGGTTTAATTGAAAGTTACATGAACAACGAAACTCTAGAGATATTCACCAGTAATGGTTATACTTTTATCAAACATGCAGACGATAATAGTACTTTATTATTTTTAGATTTAGAAACAGGTATTGTACGTGATTACTTTAGTAATTACGGATTACTTGGAACAATGCCCTGCTACCATGACAACATAACAGAAAATGCTTGGAAATATGGTGGAAAAATATTAAATAAAACAAGTAATGATTATTCTGATTTAGAATCCGTTGGGAATTATTCAATAAATAATGTTTTATTCAATACTCCTCTTGGAAATGATTGGTCTGAATTGGAATCATTTTTTACTAGTTTAATTGTGGGAATTGTAGGGGGAGAATTAGTTTCAGCAGGTATTACTCTTACAGCAGGTGGATTAATTACAGGTGATATTCCAGTATCTATCGCAGGAATATTTTTATTTGCATCAGGAGAAGTTGGATTATTATATGCCGATGGATTATTAGATGGGGAAATAACCTATATTGATGCAGCATTTTTCCTTTTAGATAATGGTTTATCTTTTATTGGGTTAGGTGGTACTTTAAAAATAGGTACTCAAATTACCAAAGTTACTGTTGAGCGAATAATACTTTCAAAAGGAGGAAAAATTGCAACTATAACTTCAATCAAAATTGATGAGAAGTTGATTAGATATAGTCCAATTGAGTTAATATTAAAAAACAATTATGATGATCCAGTTATTGGTCAAATAATTAATTTTTTCAATACCAATATTGTTCCTCCAGTATTTAAAGAGGCAATCGAAAATAAATAAATAAATAAACAGAGGAAATATAATGAAATCATTCACTGAAATTATGAAGACTAGTTGGAGAGATTTGAATTCATATGAACTTAAATATTATACATTAGGTTTGATTATAGAATGTGAACTCTTATCATTCTTCACTTCAGTTTTTATTGCATTTTTAATTGGAGACTTTAATTATTTATTAATTTCATTTACGGGTTTATCTTTTTCATCACTAATAATAATTTTAATTATTTATAAACGTGATTATTTAAATGAAAGATATGTTTTATTTGATATGAGGTATCCTGGAATTTCATATCAGGGAATGGTTTTCATTTTATTTGGAGTTAGTGGATTATTATCCACTGGTGTGGGAATTTTAGCTTTTAAACAAGGTGGTTTGTATTCCACTATTGCTTTTAGTTTAATAGAATTTTTCCCACCAATATTTATGTTTTTGAAATTAAATGTGTATAATAATGAGAGCAGATGGTGTTTAAATGACTTTAAAAATAACATGACTTTTGGATATCATCCCTTTTATTATTATATGTTATCACTTATGGTTTGTAATGGTCCAATGGGCATTTCACTTTTATGGATATTTAAAAGCATTTTTCAAAATGTAATATCTTTGAATCATAGTTTATTTTATTTTTTACTATCATTCTGTTTATTTTGCTTTGTACTATCTCCAGATAAAATTAATAACATAATTCCATTTGAATTAAAAACAGAAAAAGGATTTAAAAAATATGCTTTTTTATCATTAATTTTAACAACTACATTATTAATATCAATGATATGGAAGTAATAACATGTTTGTAGGAAATGATAAAGGTCGTCAATTAGCAAGATATATTGCTTGGATATATATTATTTTATGGATTTTATTCATTATCTTTATGGTAGTTAGATTTAATCTTAATGAACTTTTTGAAATTGATTTGATAATACCATTAATCATAACAACTATTGTTGATATCTCATTGTCATTAATTATTTACATATCGTCATATAAAATTAAAAATAATAATCAATTATGTATTTTATATAGCGTTATTTGTTTATTTTCAATTTTTTGGTATTTTAATTGGTTTGGGTTAATTTTATTAATACTATTTATAATTACCATAGCAATAATTAAATTAGAAAGGACCACTTATTAAAAATTATATAAGTGACCCTAAATTAATTAGATTTGGATTTTATGTATTTAGTAAATTTAAAAACATGACTTAATTAAAGAGAAGATTAATTAAATTTCTTAATTAAATCTTAGTTCTATTGAATCCCATATCTTTTAATATCTTATTGTATTCCTCACGGGTTGTAAATGATGGAGCTTCCTCATCAGTTTTATTTCCTTTTAATCCTGTTTCACCAACTTCTTCAGAGTTAGAAGGATTTCTTCCACCCGGTGCGGAACCGTCACTGGTAGCTTCTATTTTAATTCTTCTCTCAGCCAGTTTTTCCATCAGTTCCATATCAACATCACCAGTGAGTAGCCTATCGATTATTTCCTTATCCTGTGGGTTTTCATTATAGTTGAAGTTGTACTTGGCTTCGTACTCTTTTATTTTTCTTTTGTTTTCAGATTTTCGAAGTTCAGATAATTCTTTTAAGATATCTTCTTTATTTTCAATGAATTCCTTATTTTCTTCTATGGACTTTTTAATCTTATCATACTTTTTGGATTCTTTTTTTAAGCTGTTGATTTCATCCTGTAGTTTTCCGATTTCTGCATCTTTTCCTTGAAGTTTTTCCAAAAGCAGGGTTGTTGCTACATTTGTATCTTCACTAGGCTGAGGTTGTGGTGCAGGTTCTGGATTTCCGGTTTCACCAGTTTCACCTGTCGGTCCGGTTTCTCCAGTTATCTCTGAATTCAACAGTCTTATTTTTCTTGGGTGTTTGGTAACGCCAACATCTATTAAGCTCATAGTATCAATTCCGAATGAATCTCCTTTGTCTTTAAGCAAGACATCAACTTTAGGGGAAAGGCCTTTTCCTTTCATGTCCAGTTCATCAGGTATTTCGATGAATAGCTTTCCTTCCTCATAGTTGATATTGTTTCCGATGCCGACGTAGATATTGTCGTGCTCTGAGGTCAGTGGTATTCCCCCACGGTAGTTTTCAGCTATTTGTTTTAGATCTTCTTCAGTCCATCTTACTGGTTTGGTTAACCTTTCATCCAAGTCGGAGTAATCGTATGATCCGACTTCAAATAGTTCATGTCTCATCTCAATCACTTTTTATTATATTATTTATTATATATTTTATTACTTATTTTATATAAATATTTATATTTCAACACCGCTGTCACTTAAAATCCTCTCACCAACAGGCTGTTCCTCCTCAAAGTTAGACAAGTAGTTCTTATATATTTCATCACCTTCAGCAGTGAGCTCCATAATATATCTTAAAACATCATCTCTTGAATAGCTGAAATAAATATCCAAAGTTTCACTGATACCCATCAGCTCAAGCTGCATATTCAATAGCTGATTGCAATATTTTAAAACCCATTTTTGGTCATTTGCCACATTAACAATAAACCCAGTAATGGCCGAATCGTTAATGTATTCCGCCACGTTCTGGTTTGACCTTTCATTTCCTGCCTGTGACTGGGGAGTGACAAAAGTCCTTAAGATATTGTTTCTAAATATTTCAGTCTGCCTTGTATAGTCTGACTGGTAGTTGTTACCCCCTAAGATTTTTGATTCAATTCCAGGAGGCACAATAGCCACATTTGAATTTGCAGTTGTTCCGTAATCAGCATAAAGGTTTTCTTTTGCTGTTGAAGACAGCTCCATGATTATGGGCTGGCCGTTAGCATCAAGTGACGGCTTTACTTCAATGATGTTGTCCTTATTGATTCTTTCTACCTGATTTCTTTCAAGATTGCATTTATGATAAATGTCATCAAGGCAGTTTAAGATAATGCTTTGAGCTTCCGAGTAGATTTCATTATACATGAAGTTAATGACCTCATCAGGTTCGTATTTAACAGTCAATGTTCCCTCCTCAACACTGACATAATTGTCAAACTCCTCCGGTGATCCGTTGACAATATCTTTAGGCATCTCATGCAGGTACAGCTGCACCTCATTGTCATCATTGAATTCCTTTTTCAAACCATAGCCGTGAGCACCGATTTCAAGAAATATTGGCTTAATGTATTTTCCTATGGATTTGTCCCATCTCTGCACCGGTTTGATTAGACCTTCACCGTCAACCATTCCTCCCTGCAGGATGTTTTTAGCAATTTGGCGAATGTCAATTTTTCGAGCCCAAAGAATTAATGTAAGTTTCTGCTCTTGGGAGAGTTTGTTTTCCTTATCAACAAGCACCACATTAACATTGGCCTTGTCAATTCTGTTTTTCAATATTCCTGAAGTGTAACCATCAAGCTTGACAGCATAACGTGCATTAGATATTGTTTTGTTGATGACTGGCGGAAGGGCATCCGGCAAATCAAGGCCAGTATTGATTCCATCAACTCTAGGTTGCCTTTCACTTTCACCCCAATAGCTGCGCTTGGTGTTGTACTGTTCCACACGGTTGTTCAATAATCTTGTCCTAATATAATCAGTAATTCCCATGTCAACCATTTCCATTACAATTTTTTATTATATTATTTATTATATTTTTTATATAAATAACATAATAAATTAACTTATCGGCGACTCTTTCAAAAACTTTGTTGATTTTCAAAATCCTTTTTGCGATTGTCATTCCA
>NZ_CAMVPN010000060.1 GCF_947169325.1 uncultured Methanobrevibacter sp.
GTAATAAAAAATATATAAAAATTATGAAAATTGTGGGTCGCACTCGTTAATGTCAAAAAGCAATTCATGACAAGGCATCATCAAAAAGAAAACACACACCATAATCAACACACAACGACATTAACACCCACAAATCCACAACCGACAATGACATTACCATTGACCTTTTCACTTTTAAAAAGCAAATTGAAACCAGGATATATATGCACAACCCAATTTAAACCCAAAATTGGAAACCCCGACCGTTAATGTCAAAAAAGTTACAGTAAAACAGTCCCCTTTAAAAAAATTAAATCAAAAAAAGTTAAATGAAATCAGCAGTGAATAGCTGATTTCCTGTTTGTTTAGAAAACAGTGGATTTTAAAGCCGCATCCCGACCAAGCGGTTGACTTAGAACGGAAGCTCGGAATATTTGTTCAATATTCTGTAATTACTGGTATCCCAACTAGTTATGTATCCGAATTTGTTCATCAAATCGCTTGAGTCTGCACAAATCCATGTATTGTCGACTAAAACCTGAGTCCAGACATGACCATATGTCCTGCCTTCCATATAGACGTAGCAGTTTCCATGGACATATCTTGCCTGGAGGCCTGCAGCCCTATAAAGTGCAATCAGGAGATGGGCATGGTCGACACCATTTCCCTTATGGGAAGTCAATGTTTCCACAGCGCCCTTATCCGTATCGAAATAATACTCATATTCGATGTAAAGCTGGACATAGTTGAACAATGCCTTTGCCTTATCCAAGTCGCTGGTTAAACCTTTTGTCAGGGATTTTGCCAATGATTTGATTTTTGCATTGTTGACCTGACAGTTTCTGGTTGCCCTTAGATATGCACTTGATGGAACGGCATTCTTCTCATTGATTCCATCACCATATTGGGAAAGTGTGACTGTTGTGGAGCCTGATTTTGAAGAGGAATTGTAAATGTTGTTTCCTCTGAATACGACTGAAATGGCATATTTTCCTACAGGAACGCTTGTTTTAATGAGGGCGTAACCCTTGGAATCTGTCTTTTCGCTGTAAGTTTCATTGCCGATGACAAGCTCAACCATTTCGCCGGATATAGGAGTTCCGTTGGAATCCTTAAGGTAAACGTTGAATGACTGCATTATATCATTGTATGAAGCCTTATAGTTTCCTGTGATTACAGTGTTGATTCTTTCAAATACAGTTATGACGGATACGCCTGAAGCGTCCTTGATTTTTGAATTTCCGGCAGACTTGTAAGTGACAACATAATTTCCGGCATCCAGATTGATAGGTATTGATGTGAATCCGAAATCGTTGGTGGTATTGGTATATGTTTTGCCGTTGACGTTGAAGGTGACTGTCCTTTTAATCAAAGGAACATCCCCTGCTGTTAGGACCACTCCAAATGGAGTTCCTGCAAAGTTACCGAAAGATGTTGTGCCGTCAACAGTGAATTCTGCATCTGAAGTGTCAAGTATTGTTAAATCCTTAATAATGCATGAATATTTGAAAAACTTGCTTTCCGGGTATTCGCATACAATATAATGCAAGCCAGGTTTCAGTGCCGGAAGCTTTAGATTGACTTCACCATTGCTGTCTGTCTTTTTGGAATATGCTTTATCATCAACAAAAATCTTCAGAGTCTTTCCTGCCTTTGAATTGTCATCCAGAGCAGTTGAAAACTTGATTTTCACTACCTTAGTGTCATTTGTAAGGAATGTGTATGTTGCGGAGGTCAGCTTGGTTGATGCCTTGTTGAAAATCTGAACTGTGCTTGTCTTTGACAGGCCGTCAGGACTATAGCATGTGACCTTGTATGTGCCCTGTTTGAATGTGTTGAACGGCAGGTTCAGCTGGCCTTTGGAATTGGTTGTGTATGTGTATGTCTTGTCGCTGATTTTAACCCTGACCTGCTGTTTGACCAATGCCTTTCCATCGCTTCTGAAGAATTTGGCTGTGAACTTCTTGCTGTCTCCCTTTACCTTCTTAAGGTTGGATGAACTTACTGTTGAGAGGATCTTGAAGTTGACTGTTGACTTCTCACCTGTGCTCGGATTGGTTGTTGCCACCTTGTATGTGCCAGGCTTAAGGTTTACTGCAAGGTTCACCACACCTTTGGAGTTGGTTTTCCTTGTGTATTTCTTTCCGTTGACGGTTATTGCAACATTCTTGTTTTTCAGGACATTTCCCTTTGAATCCAGATATGTTGCCTTGTAGGTTTTACTTCCCTTGTAGTATTTGGTGACATCGCTTGCCTTGATGGTTGTAAGTACCTTAACCTTGCCTGAGAGGTTATTGCCGGCATTGAAATCATCGTCACCATCAAAACGTGCAGTTGCAAGATAGCTTCCAGGATTCAGTTTCACTTTTATGCTGGCTACGCCTTTTGAATTTGTAGTTACAGAATAATTCTTATTGTTCAGTGAAATCTTGACAGTCTTGTTTGCCAGCGGCTTGTTATTGTCAGAATCCTTTAATGTTACCTGGTAATTTCCACTGTAATAGATTTTGGTTGTCGGTGATGTCAGTTGAGTGTTGTTTTTGGTGTCTTGCCCCTCATCATCGCCTATTTGAGATTCATCAGCGATTTGCAGTGGAGCGTCATCAAGCTGAAGGTTAACGTCGCCTGTGTGATTGAGGCCGTCGACTTCGCTTGCCTGAACCGAGCTTACTGAAAAAAGCAAAACCAAAAATGTTATGAATAATATCTTTTTAATCATGATAGCTCCTCTTAAAATCGAATTAAAGATATTTTTTGTACTAACCACTATAAATAGTTTTATTTTGAAATTGAAGAGAAAATGCCCATCATTCATCAGAAATTTTACAAATTCGAATTATTTAATCTTTAAAATCCATGAACCCATTGAAAGTATTCCCAAATGCTAAATCCCCATCATAAAGCATTCAGAAATTGATGAAATTAAGAATATGGAGTAAAGCGAAAATCCCCGAACAATACTTTTCAGCCGCTCTCTCTAAAAAGATAATATAAACAATGAACATAGAGATTATCATGCAAAGAAGAGGCGCAGTTAATCTACCGCTCCATGGAGGGCATCCACCAAAATGGTTGTTTACAAGAATGGTCAAGCTATCCGGAGCATTGGCTTCAGTCATCATTGAAGAGTACAGTCTGGAGGAATTTCTAAACAGAGTGTCCAATCCATACTGGTTTCAGGCATTCTCCTGCGTCCTGGGTTTTGACTGGCACTCTTCCGGAACCACAACAACCACCCTTGGGGCCCTTAAGGCATCGCTTGATGCCGAAGAGCATGGAGTCTATCTGACAGGAGGCAAAGGCGCCAAATCCAGAAAAACGCCTGAAGGGATTGAGCATGCAGGCGAAGTCTTTAACCTGAAAACAAAAACTACCGAAAAGCTGGTTGAGACAAGCAAGCTATCGGCTAAAATTGACAACTCATGCATTCAGGACGGATACACATTGTACCAGCACAACTTCTTTGTAACGGAAAAAGGAGACTGGGCAGTCATCCAGCAGGGTATGAACACACAAAACAAGTACGCCCGAAGGTACCATTGGCTGGGCTCTGAAGTCGACAAGCTTCTAAACGACCCTCACAGCGGAATATCCTGCGATAAAAAGACTCCGAATACCTTGAACATGTCATCAAAGGACAGCGAGGAAGCCCAGAAAATAAGCGTGGATTTAATCAATGACAATCCGAATCATTTAAGGCAGTACTTCAAAAGAAAGGACAATCAGCTGCTTTTGGAAGACTTCACAATGCCTGCGCACCATCCAGTTCTTGACATGGACATTTCGGATAAGGAATTTGAGGTTCTTACCCGAGCATGGGAGATACAGCCTGAAAACTATGAAGAGCTGATTCTTCTTCAGGGAATAGGGCCTAAAAAGATAAGGGCGCTGGCTTTGATTTCCGATCTGGTGTACGGCGAGCCTGCAAGCTGGAAGGATCCTGTGAAATACAGCTTTACCCATGGAGGAAAGGATGGTTTTCCATATCCTGTCGACAGGGAGGTCTATGACAATTCAATCCAGACAATAAGGGATGCCATCGACCAGGCAAGGCTAAAAAAAGATGAAAAGCTGAAAGCCATCAAACGTTTGGATGACTTCATTTCCTAACGGTTTTCGTCATGGATGTTGACAGTTTTGCCGTGAGCGGTAGGAATGACCTCAAGAACAGGATTTTCAAATTCCAAATCAAATTCCTTGCCGTCCATCAGCAGATGCTGAAATACCGCTAGGGAAGAGACCTCGGAATGAGGCTGGGTTGTCACTGACACGTTCCAGTCGGCGGCCTTGTAGACTTTGCCAGGAACCTTTGCACCTCCGACCACTATGAGAATGTCGGAACCGTCATTTCTTATTTCAGGAGCCACTTCATGGGCCTGTGAACCGTACATTGTAAGGTGGACGACCTTTCCGCCATCGGCTTTCCATTTGTTGATGACGCCCATGTAGCTTTCTGCATATTCTATTTCGAAATTTCCACCGAATCTTGAAGAAGTGTCTCTTACGTTTTCCATGAGCTTGTTGTCACGTTCTCCTGCAAGATAAATTTTGCTGGCGCCGAATGCACGGGCGGTCAGGCAGACATGAGTCGTAATACGTGTGTCCCTTTTCAATCTGTGATCCAATCTTAAAACATTAACATTCATAGTATCATTAATAAATTAATCCTGAAAATATATAATGATTTTGAAAGTGATGAGATTACCACGGAACATGAATAAGGGAGGTTTAATACATACACAAAAAATAATTACCGTTTTATAAATATGGTGAGATATCTTAATACAATATTAATTGAGAAAGAATGTGGTAAATCTCATCAATACTAGCTTTAGACCTTCTAGTATATAAGCAAGTGATAAGCTAAGGCCAATATTGATTTTGACTTGTAAAATTTACCTAAAAGAAAAATAAGGCTACTGCCATAAACAGCAATGAGAACAGACGACCCACTTCATTGCTCATTCCAAGCACATCACCGTTTGCCAAAACGAAATTTCTCCTTGCAATGATGGCTATGATGATGCCGCTTACTATAGCACCTATTACTCCAAGCATCCCAACAACATCCGCCAGAAGCCCTGCGATGATTGCTATGATTATTGTTGATGCAAAATAGTTGGCCAGATTTGTTTCCTTAATGAAATAGCTTCCGATTCCAGGAGTGAGAGGCTCGGACAAGAGTGCTGTTGTAAGCAAGGATATTTTAGCGGACATTTCACAGATTATGATTCCGTAAATGAAATTGTAGTCCAGAATGTTGTACAGCCCGGCAATTGTGAGACTGGCAACCAGAAAAAGCGTTGCAACGCCTCCGGCACCTACTGATGAGTCCTTCATCACGCGGATTTTCTTTTCGGGATCTCCGTGAACCATGACTCCGTCCGCCATGTCCATGACTCCGTCAAGATGATTGTAACCTGTTATGAGCATGAGGAACGCATATACAATGGCGGCTGTGAAAAATGAATTCAGATGCAGAACCTCCATGGACACATATCCGCAGATTGCTGCCAAAATTCCGATGAAAATGTGCAGGAACGGCCAACACCATGTAAGCTTTGTCATGTACTCGATTGACGTGTATACATTAATCGGAAGTATTGTTGAGAATGTCAGAAGCCCTAAAAGGGACCTTACCGGTGAGAATTCCTCATCTTCAAAGTAATTATCGTTTTCCATTGTTATTCCTCAAATATTTTTGACGCGCAGCCTGCAATCAATCCTGCGAAAATGTCATCAAGAATCGGCGGCAGTCCCCAGATGATTCCTGGTTTTGCATCGGCGTATCTCTTAAAGTTAACCGCTCCTTTGGTTCCGGCAATCTGGTTTGCGATTGCCATGCCCAGAACATCATCGCTGCAAAGGCCATCGGGATTATCCGAGAGGTCGACTTCACGAATGCGGTTGGCTTCAAGGTCCTGTTCGGTTCTCATCGCAGCCACCAGAAGCGCAATGACATTTACGTCCTCCAACGATTTAAGAATCTGCGCCTCCATTCTGGCTTTAAGCTCGTCGGTAATCTCAACATCATCCACAAGCTCCAAACCGGCTTCAACCAGATCCCCGATTAGGATTCCCAAACTCACAAAGTAGTCGAGAATTCCGAATGTCAGGCCCATCCTTTCAAAGGCATCCTCAATGCTGATTTCGATTGCATCTTCAAGTCTGATTTTCAAATCGTTAATGTTAATCTCATCATAAAGGACGTTGTTGATGTCAAGAACATTGCCGTCGCCCTTGACATTGGACAGAACAGCTAAAAAATCGTCGCTGTTGAGAATGTTTTGAATGTGAAGCGGCAGGTTCATGTTGGCCAGCACCTTTGCCTTTATGTTGGTTATGATCTTGAATATCTTAAGCAAATCACGGGGGGACAGAGTCCTGTCGATGTAGACCACATGGCTTATGCTGATTCTTGCATCCACAAATCCTTTGGCTGAATTTGCGACTTTCAAAGTATCTGTAAAGTCTTCAACACCAACATCGTTTGAAAGGAACGTGAAAACCGTCAAATCGCCATATGAATTCCTGAAGTAGTCAAGGCCTTTGGTTGCCTGGGCAATATATGAGCCCTGTGCTTGGTTGAATGTCTCTGCCTTTTTTCCGCAAGCGTCAAATTCATCCTTTGCCTTCAGGATGTTGATATTTTCAACGATGTCTATGCCGTCGCTGACTGTGAAGTCGCTGAATGCCAGAAAATGGTTCGGATTGTTGATGCATATCCCATAGTCCTTTTCAATGATGTTAATGTTATCCATATTAACTACCTACAATATAACTATATATAATTATTCAATTTAAATTTATATTATTGAACTTAACAGAGACCATATCATGACAATCATTATTGATCCGCAATCCAGCGGAATAGCTGGAAACATGATTATAGGCGCCCTTGTCGATTTAGGCGCAGACCCAAATGAAGTGAAGGAAATTATGGAAAAATCCGCTGAGGACTTTGGAAAAGTGAGCGTTAGCTTTGAAAAGGTCACAAAGCACGGAATAGATTCTACATACTGCAGGGTGGAAATGCTTGAAGAAAAGCCTCCAGTCGACTATCCGGAATTCATGGAAAAAATAAGAAATCTCGATTTGGATGATGAGGTTAAGGAGACTTCAATGAAAGTCTTTGAGAGAATCGGACATGCGGAATCGAAAGTTCATGGAAAATCCTTAGATGAGCTTCATTTTCATGAGGTTGGTGCTAGCGACGCCGTGGCGGACGTAATCGGGTCAATATATGCGTACCGTTCACTTAATCTTAACAGCCAGAAGATAATCGGCCTTCCAATAGCCGTCGGAGGAGGACGCGTGAAAACCGCACACGGAACTCTCCCAGTTCCTGCTCCGGCAGTTGTGGAAATCCTGAAGGATGCAAAGATTGTTGGAGGTCCTGTCGACTCCGAGCTTGCAACCCCTACCGGAGCGGCAATATATGCTGAAATATGCGATGAAATAAGGGAATTCATTCCTATGATAAAGCCCAATAAAGTGGCTTACGGCGCCGGAAAGAAAGACTTTGACCACCCGAATGTCTTAAGGATAATCGAAAGCTCCGACATCACTGAAAACGACAGCGTTGACGTTATCGAAACAAACATCGATCATCTGACCGGTGAGGAAATCGGATATCTCTTTGACCGCCTGCTTGACTGCGGAGCCTCAGACGTTTCTGTCACCCCGACAATAATGAAGAAAAACAGGCAGGGAAGCATCCTGAAGGTGATTTCAAAAAGAGCCAACAGGGATAAGTTGGTTGAAGCAATCTTTAAGGAAACAGGAAGCCTTGGAATAAGGATATCCCCGAGCGTCCACAGAGGAGTTGCAAAAAGGGAATTCGTAACCGAAACGTTCAACATTAACGGCAAGGATTATGAGGTCACATTTAAAATAGCATACATCAACGGCGAGACTATATCAAAAAGGGCAGAATATGAAGACCTAAAAAGAATTGCTCAGGACAGTGGCCTTGCCCTTAGAGACGTAAAAGAGATGATAAGATGAAAAAGGCGATTTCAGTACTGTCAGGCGGCCTTGACTGCACAGTTGCAACCAGCGTTTATGCAGAAGAATATGAAATTCATGCAATAACATTCAATTACGGACAGAAAAGCTTTGAAAGGGAGCTTAAAGCTGCAAAAGAGATATGTGCGGAGATGAACTGGTCGCATGAAGTCATCGACCTTCCATGGCTTTCAAAAATAAGCACATCAAGCCTGAACACCACAGAGGAAATTCCTGAAGTGTTCATTGATGATCTGGACGACCTTGAAAAGAGCATCGAAAGCGCAAGCAGCGTTTGGGTTCCTGCAAGAAATATGGTCTTCACGTCAATTGCAGTATCCTACGCCGAATCCCTTGGAGCCGAAATCATAATCGTCGGATGGGATGCTGAAGAAGCCGCAACATTTCCCGACAACTCCAAAGAATTCTTGAATGCATTCAATGAACTTATTGATGTAGGCTCACCTGATAAGATTAGGATTGAAGCACCGGCAATTGATTTGAATAAAGAGGAAATAGTAAAGTTAGGAGTTGAAGTCGGTGCTCCAATGCATTTGAGCTACTCATGCTACAAGGGCGGCGAGAAACACTGCGGCGTTTGTGAAAGCTGCATGAGGAGAAAACGGGCATTCGACAAATTGGGAATTAAAGATGAAAGCGAATATGAAGTCTAGTCATATTCCTCCAAATCCTTTTTCCAGTTTACTTCATCAAGACTCACGTCGTTTCTCATGCAATTTGTTACGCATTCAACGGAACTGTATAGGTTCTTGATGCCTTCTTTTGATTTTCTGTAATTTGCAACCCTTGATTTTTTGATGCCTATGCTTCCGGCTTCGGAATAGGAATCTATATCGGCACCTATGAAGAGGAATTCCCAGTCATGGTTGTCGATCATGCTTTTGACCTGTGACTTTGAAAATTCGACTGAAGCGTTTTCCTTTCCGTCAGTCATTATGACAAATAGGACTTGGTTGCTTATTTCCTTATCCAGAGTTGTTATTGTTCTTCCGATTGCATCAAGAAGGGCTGTTGAGCCACGTACATAGTATTCGTTTGGAGTCAAATCGCTTACATTATGGACAGGTTTTCTTTTGTAGAGGACTTCATACTTATGGTCAAAGAGGATTGTTGTTACGCTGACGTTGCCCTCCTTGCTTTTTTCATTTTTTATGAATGAATTGAATCCACCGATTGTGTCTTCTTCACTGCCGTACATGGATCCGCTTCTGTCAATGAGAAATACCAGATCCAGACTTTTTTGAGGCATTATCTTAACCATTTTTTCACTTCCCGATATTTTTATGAATATGTTATTAATATGTTGTTAATAACTTACACACAATATTATATCCGAGGCAGTATATATACTTTATGGAATGAAAAAAATAAAGTCCCCAAAAAAAGGGGGGGGTGAAAGACTAATCTGATTTCTTGGCGGCTGGTTTGGTGTTCTTTTTGGATTTTTTCTTAGTGGATTTCTTTTTCTTTGACTTCTTCTTTTTGGATTTCTTTTTCTTGGATTTTGAATCCTCCTCATCATCATCCTTTGGATAAGGCATATAAGGAATGTATTCCACATCATCCAAAATCTCAAATCCCTTTTTGGTAAGCCTATAAATACGCCCCTTCTTATATTCCGGATTGACGCATTCGACAACACCCACACGTGCCAATGCCCTCAACACATAGGATATGTGATTTCGAAGCAATCCAGTATCTGTTGCAATATTGGTTGGAATCTTATATCCACGACCGAGTGACTGTACAATTTTAA
Source organism: uncultured Methanobrevibacter sp. (assembly GCF_947169325.1). Classification (GTDB taxonomy): domain Archaea; phylum Methanobacteriota; class Methanobacteria; order Methanobacteriales; family Methanobacteriaceae; genus Methanocatella. The sequence goes on from NZ_CAMVPN010000060.1 coordinate 9,764, forward strand.
CCCTATAAGATGACCTGTTAATGTATACTATAAGATGCTCATCGTCCATATTCATCACCTAAGTTTGTTTCCGCAATTTGTGCAAAAGGAATATCCCTCACTTATCAAAGCTCCGCATTTGGCGCACTTCAGCTCCTCCTCGAATCTGGCCCCGCAATTTGTGCAGAATTTAGCGTCAATGTCTGCAGGCGAACCACATTCCTGACAGTATTTCGCCACATTTCCACCGGTTGGCTTCGGGGATTTGAAGTTTCCCTTCGGATTTGATGAATCGCTTAAAACGGGTGCGGAATAGAAATCCTTATCGTTTTCTATTTCAACTATCAGCTGCCTCATGGCATCGATTCTTTTGCTGTCTGAGGGATGGGTTGAAAAGAAGTCATGATTGTTCGGATTTCCTCCGGCCATTGATTGCCAGAATTCAGGAATGGAGGATATGTCATATCCTGCCCAATGAATTATCATCATTCCAAGCTTATCCGCTTCAAGTTCCTGGTCCCTTCCCCACGGATTCATAAAAAGAAACTGGGATCCTATGCTTGCAACGTTTGTAGCTGCCCTTGCAAGACCTCCAATTTCCCCCAATCCGACAAGGTCAAGTGCAAAGCTTCCAATCCAGGCAGCAGAGGTAACCGCATTATGAGCATTTTGAGCGCTCACTCTTGTTCTTGAGTGGTCAAGCAATGCGTGAGCCATTTCGTGGCCCAGGATAAACGCAACCTTTTCTTCACTGTCAGCAACTGAAAGAATTCCTGAAAACATGACGATTTTACCTCCCGGCATGCAGAATGCGTTTACAGTGTCATCTGCAACCAGATGGAAATCCCAATCGTAGTAATCCTTGGTGTAATCGCTCCTTCCAATCTGAGCCAAATGATTCTCGACTGCCTGAATCAATCTTATTGCAACGCTTCTAACCATCTGCCCGCTTGGAGTATTGTCAAGAAGCTGCGCCTGATTGATCATGGAGTAGTATTCGTTATATGAATCCTCAAGAAACTTGTCGTCGTTTACAATGTCAAAATGCGATTTGCCCGTGAACGGGTTGATGCTGCTTCTGTCATCTTTTGCCATACTGCACCTCTACAAATTAATTCTTACATTATAATATAATTATAACAATATATTTATTTTGTGATTTGATATGCCTTTGCCATGATTGAAAAGCACATGAATCAAATCAGGTGTAAGAAATGACATCGGTGATGAATTAAATTGTCATTTGACATTTGATTAATTGAATCTATCAAAATAATCGAAGAAAAAAAAACTTTCCAAAAATTCTAGATTAAAAACCGCACAGAAACTATAATAATAGTTAAATTTCAGGATAGAAATCTATTTCATATCCTAGAATCTCCATAATCATCAGCTCATCTCTGGCGTCCTTGATTGCATTGTGGGATTCACAGTAATCATCTTTACCCAATATCTGAAGCATAGGCTCCACGCCAAAGCCCCTTTTAAGCCGGCCGGTCTTGCAGCACGGAAGATGATCGGGAATATGAGGATTGTGCTGCTTATAAGCTGCAACCTTCATGATGTCGTGCCAAGAGAAATCAGAAAGCTCTGGAAGATGCCGTTTATCAAATGATGCATTGTATGCAAACAGATCATCAACACCATTTGAATTGAGAAGCAACCTTAAATCATCAATGACATCACCTCTGTGTCCTGTCAGGATTTCATGAGTAGTGCTTCGCATTGATTTGGAATACATGCCTCCTACCTTTTCCTCCTGAGGCAAAATGTAATATCTGGAATCTGTATGCTTGAAATTTTTGCTCCTTGCTATCAGAACGCCGATAGACATCACATCATCGTTCCAGTTTGTTTCAGTGTCTATGACTGCAAATCTTCTTGACATGTTACTCCCTTCCAATGATATTTTTGAATTTAATCAGTAATATATTTTAATTAAAAGACTGATGGCGACCTGATTTATGATAACTGAAAATGCTGATTTAAAATGGTTAAAAAGAAGTTATCTGCTTAAAGATGAAAAAATATGAGTAGAACAAATACCTCGTTGAACCACAATTTCAGGAAAATCATTCCTCAAAATGAAAATATTTATATAGATTCATGAATAGATGTTAAATAAAGATTAGAAGGTGAAAGCCAACTATTGGTTCAGCCTGCACGTCTTTGTCACCGCTGGTGGCGACATTCCACGGAATCATATTCCGGAGGCCTATTAGGTGGCTGCAGGTTCTTTAATCTTAAAACGACTAATTTTAAACCAGATACTAAAAAAATTAATGACTAGTATTTAAAACAAATACTGGTCTTTTTGGAATAACAGTTATTGCAGCTCTGACAGATTGCCACACCTTCGCCGTCCCGTTTCCAGTCTGCCAAAAAGTCGGCCTGTGCAACAAACGGCTTTGACATTGAAACGAATTCAACATTGGTGCTGTTTAACACATCATTGATTTTTGCCATTTCCCTTAAAGATCCTCCAAGCACCACAGGAATGTCAACCGCATCAATCAAATCATCAACATAAACCAGAAACGGATGCTTTACACCCCTATCATAAATCTGAGAAATTGTTCGGGCAGTCAGCTGAATGCTGTCGGCACCGGCCTTTTCAAGCTCACATGCAATGGCAATGCTTTCCTCATCTGTAACGCCTCCTTTTCTAACATCCCAAGGATTGATTCTGCAGCTTACATGCATGTCCATTGTCTTTTTGATGACTTTGATAATCTCTGATGAAATCCTCACGCGGTTTTCTGTGTTTCCTCCATATTTGTCGCTTCTCTGATTAAAGTAAGGATTCATGAAGCGGGATAAATAAAAATTGTTTCCCATGTTTATCTGAATTCCGTCAAAACCTGCAAATGAGAACTTCTTGGCGGCCATGATGACTTCAGCCTGCAATTTACGGATTCCCTCTTCGGTAATGTCATTGGCTTCCACCTTCTGGTTTTCACCATCATCATAATAGAAAAATGCCAGCTGGCCCAAAATAGGCACATCGTATTTATGGACAATATCAGTTACCATTTTATAATCCTTTATAAAACCCTTATAGTTCAGACTGGAAGAGTACGGGAAGAACCTATCCTTGTGGTCAAAGGCAAATATTTCAGATACTATCAGTCCTGTTCCGGAACCTGCAATTTTTTCATACCTGTCATATATTGCAGGACTTAGAAATCCTCCCTCTTCGGTTTCCGTTTCCCATGTGCCTGTTCTGACAATCCTGCTTTTAAGCTTCAAATCTCCAAACTGACACTCATCAAAAATATCTTTCATAATAAAACCCCAAAATTAATGAGCATTAAAAATTAAAAACAAAAAAAGAATATGATGGCAATCTATTTGATTACCATTAAAATGTCACCTGCACTGACAGCATCACCAGGTTCTACGAAAATTTCCTCAACAACACCCTCCCATTCTGCTTGGATGTCGTTTTCCATTTTCATGGCCTCAATAACACCGAGTGTGGTTCCTGTTTCGATTTTATCCCCAACATTGACGTTGAGCTTGATTATCATACCCTGCATTGAGGATATTACTCCTCCCTCAACTTCACCGACAGGCCCTGCTGGCTGAGCTGCACCTTCACCGATTTCCATAAATCCAGTAGGCATGATTTTAACTTCGAAAATGTCACCATCAACTTCAACGTTGTATTCAGTTGGAATTCCAATGCTGTCATCAAGATGATGAGGTTGTGCCAATTCTTCCTCTTCCGCTTCACCCTTAAGGAATCTTGGAGCGATTGGAGGATAGAGAGCATAGGTCAATGCATCCTCATCGGATTTAACGAAACCTTTTTCTTCACCTTCAGATTTGAACTTGTCAAATTCAGGTTCAAGCAAGTCTGCAGGTCTGCAGGTGATGACCTCTTCGTCTCCGATGATTTTTTTGGAGATTTCCTCATTTACAGGAGCAGGAGGTTTACCGTACATTCCTCTCATGTACTCTTTTACTTCGTTGGATACTGTTTTGTATCTCTCTCCTCCAAGCACGTTCATTACTGATTGGATTCCGACAATCTGGCTTGTCGGAGTTACCAGTGGTGGGTATCCCATGTCCTTTCTCACACGTGGCATTTCCTCTAAAACATCACTGTATCTGTCAAGGGCATTCTGCTCCTTAAGTTGTGATATGAGGTTTGAAAGCATTCCACCAGGAATTTGGTATAATAAAACATCAGCATCGATACTTTCAGAAATCGGATCAAGAATTCCCAGATATTTCTCTTTGATGTCATCGAAGTACTTTTTGATGTGAGTTAATAATTTTAAATCGAGACCTGTATCGAATTCGGTTCCCTGAAGTGCTGCAACCATACTTTCGGTTGGAGGTTGGCTTGTTCCCCATGAAAGAGGTGAAATTGCAGTGTCCAATATATCAACACCAGCCTGACATGCGGCATAGTAACTGATTGGTGTCATACCGCTTGTACAGTGACAGTGCAAATCAACTAGCAAATCGGTTTCTTCCTTAAGTGCTGAGACCAAATCATAAGCGGCCTTAGGAGTTATCAAACCAGCCATATCCTTGATAGCTACTGAATCACAGTCAAGTGCTTCCAGGTCTTTGGCAAGGTCAACGAATCCTTCCAAAGTGTGTACAGGACTGATTGTGTAACTGATAGTACCCTGTACATGGGCACCCTGGTCTTTTGCAACCTTGATTGCCTTTTCCATGTTTCTGATATCATTTAGTGCATCAAAAACCCTGAAAATGTCAACCCCATTTTCATAGGACTTTTCAACGAATTTTGTAACTATGTCATCGGGATAATGCTTGTAGCCTACAAGGTTCTGTCCTCTTAAAAGCATTTGAATTGGAGTCTTGTTGAATTCAGATTTCAATTGCCTTAACCTTTCCCAAGGATCCTCGTTCAAGTATCTAATACATGTATCAAAAGTAGCTCCACCCCATGCTTCAACTGAGAAATATCCTACGTTGTCCATCTCTTCTGCAATAGGAATCATGTCTCTGGTTCTCATCCTTGTTGCAAGCAGGGACTGGTGAGCATCACGAAGTGCTGTTTCTGTAAATCTTACTTTTGCCATTAATTTACACCTCTTTTAAATTTAATTTATAAATAATGTTAGATTATCCAACTATAATATATGATTTTGATATTATATAAATTGATAATATAAAACAGATTAAATGAGAAAAAAGTAAGAAATGAAATTCACGATTCATCAGTTGAATACCGCCTCAACCCAATCAGAATTATTACCAGCATATAGCAGACAAGCAGATTAGCATACAGATATCTGTTGTCCTGAATCGGTGTCGACGCAAATACTATCAAGATATTCAGGAGATTCGGAACATAAAGCAGATATATCTCTCTGGAGCCTGTGATGAAGTGTATACCAACCAGAATAATAATCGAGAGATACATATACAGTGCAGGGCTGTTGAAGAGAGTATCCGGTATGAAATGGGCTTCGATTCCCAGCGGAAGCAGATTTAAAACCGTGAATACCGGAGTTCCCCAATTGGCATATGATAGATTTTCATAGTCATGAGTAGGAGTGAAATTGCGAGGAGTATAATACATTTCAAAATCCGATTGAAGCCTGTCACTTTCACCGCTTAAATAATACGGTCGTCCAAGCCAATCGTCATGCCTTATAATGTCCCAAACCATCGGCGATGAGGCAAACAAGTACTCAAGACAATGGAGAGGATTTCTCAACGAATACTTTATTGCCAGTCCGATATATGTGCCTTTGGCCTCGTCAAAGAGCTTGTAATTGGATATTGCCCATATCTTATCAGATCCCGTTGGAATGTAGCTATCATTTATTCTATTCGCATCAAGCAGTTCATGGATTTTTTCCCTGTCGCCGTCTTCGATTTCCAGATTCAAATCATAATCCGCAAGCATATGGGCTGTTTTTGTCATCAGCGCATCCTTTTCGTTATCATGAACATCATAAACAATGTTCAGCGAGGATATCAAAAGAATAAATGTTATTGTCAATACAGACAGCAAAACCGCCATCTTACGGTTCTTTTTTATGAAAAGATATGCGCAATAAATGATTAGAGAAACACCTACGACATACATTCCGTTTCCCCTCAGCTGAGCCACGAAAGCCATGACCACTGAAAGGAATATGACGAAGCGGTAGTCGACAGATCCCTTCCTGTCTATCATCACCTTGATTAAAAAGCATAGAAACATCAGAAAATAGCTGAACAGGATGTCCTTCCACAATGTTATCGAATACAACGCATTAATTGGTATCAGACAGATTATCAGGGTAACGATTACCTGCAGCCTGAAGGGCTTGGTGATTTGAAGCTCATCATCGCGATGATACTTGCAGATAACCATCCACATTGTGGAGAATACCAGAATCTGCAAGATGCATACTGATATTGTGCCGGGATACACGCTCAGGCACAGCATGGTGATAAACGTGTGGAAAAAGGGATGCCAATTGGTAAACTGACCAGAAGCAATCTGATGCAGCTGATTGAATGTGTCGTATGTGGCAATTCCTGGATTGAATACCGCAAGATAAAGTGAAAATATGATTACGGGTATTAAAAAAATCAGTAGGTCCCTATAGTTAAGTTTGCGGATTTCGCCAATCACGCCGTCTGCCTGCAGTTGCATGATTAGAGGTATGTTGAAACTATTATATATTTATAAGTAAAATAAAAAACGACGTTCACAGGACAAGATCCGAGATATGGGC
>NZ_CAMVPN010000061.1 GCF_947169325.1 uncultured Methanobrevibacter sp.
CCTGTGACCAATCGGTTAACAGCCGAACGCTCTACCTACTGAGCTACGACGGCATATGAACACCCATCGCACTTAACCAAATAAAACCCATGTTTAAAAATCAAAAGACTTTAAACAGTAATTATAACTATTAATTTATTACTATATAAACCTTTTGGTATTTTGCAATTTTAACAAAAAAATTGGCAAAATCTATAATTAATATTTAACGAACTAATATATAAACTTTAAGAAACTTATATTAAAATATGGATTTGGACATATTCGACTTGATTAAAAAAGCCAATAAAACAACATTGGACAAACATGGAAATCTGATTACTCTTGAAAGAGCAGTATTCCTGTCATGGTGGTGCGATAAGGGAGATTGCGCATTCTGTTACATGTCAACACAAAAAGAAAAAATCAAAGACCCTTCAAAAGCCAGAAGAAACGTAAGCAACATCTATGCCGAAGCCGAGATGTGCAAACGCCTTGACTGGAATATAGAATTTTTATCAGGAGGATATGAATCATTCACCACACAGGAAATCAAGGAGATTGCCACCACAATAAAGGACATTACCGGAGATGGAGTTTGGTTGAATACAGGAATAACAGATGAACTGGACGAATTCAGCTCAGAAATCAAAGGGATAACAGGTGCTGTCGAAGTGGCCAATCCGGAAATCCACAAAAGGGTTTGCCCTTCCAAAAAACTGGAAGACATCAGCAGCATGCTGGATACGGCAAATGATTTGGGATTCAAAAAGGCAATCACAATAATACTGGGTCTTGGGGAGACCTTGGATGACACTGACTACATAATAGACTACATTAAAGATCATAAAATCGACAGAGTAATATTCTATTCACTGAATCCGCATAAAGAAACCATCTATGCAGACTCCTCGCAGCCTGCATCGCTTTATTATGCCCATGTCGTGGCAAAAGTCAGACTGGCTTTCCCGGACATTGAAATAATCTGCGGAACATGGATTGACAATCTGGCAAACATCGGAATTTTAATTTTAAGCGGAGCAAACGGAATAACCAAATTCCCGCTTTTCAAAATGTTTGGAACAAAATACGGAAAGCGTGTTGAAGAGGAAGTAAAATGGGCAGGAAGAGATTTGAAGGGCACATTTACCGACAAGAACATGTTGGGTCCGCAAAAAAGTGAAGTTTCACCCGAACTGGACAAGTTCATTAAGCGATACGTTAAGGAATCATTAAAAAACAAATATTAATTTACACAAGGGAAGAGTTCATATGAGTAAAAACAGCAGTTTTCTGGATGATGAATTTTTTATAATTGACAGCACCAACCTTGATTCAACCAAAAGCACATTCTACGGATACACCATTCAAAACAATGACATCATCCGGCAATCAACATTTAATTCCGACGATGAGCTGAATGGAACCGGCGCATATGTCCTTGTTAATGTCGAAGATGAGGAAATATCCATCCATCAGGACAATATGGGCTGTTATGGATTGTATGAATATAAATGCGGAGATTATTTTGCAATATCCAATTCCTTTCTAAAATTGGTTGAATATTTATATAAGACAACATATCCCATTTCATTTAATGAAGACTTTGCAAACCATTACATTTCTTCAGGAATAACCCCTGAAATACCTGACGAAACACTGGTAAACGAAATAAAGATTCTTCCAAGAAACGTCATAGTCCATATAAATAAAAGCGACAAAAGCATGACCTATGAGGAATTGGATTTTAAAGAAGGCACTGTTTCAATTGATTCAGAGGAAGGAATGGCCCTTTTGGATAAATGGTACTTCAGATGGGCAGGACTAATCAGGCATTTGAGAAATGAGACAAACTTCATTACCATAGACATAAGCGGAGGATTCGATTCCAGAATCGTTTCGGCATTATGGCTATCAGCCAACATCAATTTAAACGATATACTGATTTATTCTTCAGAAACCGGCACAAAAAGATTCATGGAGGATTATGAGATTGCAAGTGAAATAGCCGGTCATTTCGATTTCAAGCTAAATAAGAAAAGGCCGATAAGAACAGTGCCTTTGGAACTGACTGATTCCTTGAATCGGCCATCCTATGTCGAATTGGGATTCCATAAGCACAGGGTTCATCCTACAATAACATACGGGCTTCCCCACTATAGGATTTCAGGACATTGCGGAGGTTTGGTCAGAAACCACCCAAACTTGACACTTGAAGAATATGTTGAAAGCATTTTAGAGCGCTCCAAAAAGATAGACAACACCACATATGAATCCACAAAAAGACTGTTGGATTCAAAAATTGACGAATTCTGCGCCAGATATGACATCGACAAAACTTCAAATGGAACCGCTTCACTATATTACAGGGACATCAGAAACAGGCACCATTTCGGAAAGGAATGGATTGATTCATATCTGTACAATAAGATTACATTAGCTCCCCTAAGCGATCCTGACTTATCAAAGCTAAAGGCAAACACTGAAGAGTGTGAAGATGACCTGCTTCTCTTTTCAGTCATATTCTTAAGATATTGTCCTGATTTGCTGAATTTCAAAATCGAGGGCGAACGTGAAATCAAAAAAGAAACAATAGAGCATGCGGCCAAAATAAATGAAAGATATCCATTTGAGCCTAAAGATTTCAAATACATCGAGGGGCCGGAAACAGACAGGACAATCAACAACAAAAAGAAATTCCACACCTCAGATGAGATTAAAAAAATATTTTCAGACATATTCCTTTCACAGAACTTCGTCAAGGAATTCGAAAAGTATTACAGTCCGAAAGTGTATGACAGATTTAGGATGAGGCTTAAAAACAGGAAGGATTTCCCTCTTGAAGACGTTTATGCATCCATAGACATATTAAAAATACGGGACTACGTAAAGATAAACAACACCATAAACCAGGACTCCTACGGAGACTGGCTCAATTCATATGATGCAATCGAATCCGTCAATGACGAGCTGAAAATCGAAGGAAACAATCTTAAAATGGATAAATTATTGGAAAAATACCATACCTTAAGAATTGACGTTAAAAACATCGGCATGGACACCAATGATTTGGAAATCGTTGAAAAATCCGATAAATACTGCACAGAAACCACACCGGAATGGTTTGGCAAATCAAAGGGAATCGGACATGTGCTTAAAACATCACAACCATACTTTGACATTAAATTTAGAGCCATCAATGACGGTCTGTTCAACATCCGCCTTAGGGGAAGTGACGTAAAGGATAGAAACGGCAAGAAATTCCCGGTATTTATAGACTGCAAGAAAGTGGAAATCGATGGCGAAAGCGTATTGGAAGACAACCTGCTTGTCTGCCATGAAGATCCCTATTCCTTTGAAAAGGAAGTCAGTGACGGAGACATAATATCCATACACATCGAATGGCTTCCGTTCAATAGCCAGTCCGTTTACAGAACCGAGGAATTGGATATGCTGAGACATACCGTGGAGACTGAAATCTTCAATTTCGACAATCTGGTTAAGCGAAGCAAGGAAGTTCTTAAAAAAGAAAAATAATTTCATGGCAAATAATACTTAATATAATCCATTTTTTGAAAATCTTTATAAATCCCATAAAATAAATATTATTATAATATAAAAATTACCTAATTGGAGGAATTATTATTAGTGACGATGTCGATATGATGTGTGGACTTGAAATCCACGTACAACTAGAAACCGAATCAAAATTATTCTGTGACTGTCCTACAAATTATCAGGACGCACCTGCAAATACAAACATCTGTCCAGTTTGTTTAAACCAGCCTGGTGCAAAACCACATCCTACAAATGAAAAAGCATTGGAAAATGCGTTAATGATTGCATTAATGTTAAACTGTGAAATTGACCAAGGAGTAACCTACTTCATGAGAAAGCACTACGACTACCCTGACTTGCCTTCAGGATACCAAAGAACCTCCGTGCCTATCGGAATCAAAGGTGAATTGAATGGAATTAGAATAAGGGAAATTCACGTCGAAGAGGACCCTGGCCAATACAAACCTGACAGAGGAACCGTAAACTTCAACCGTTCAGGAATTCCACTGGTTGAAATTGTTACCGAACCGGACATAAAATCTCCTGAAGAAGCAAGAAACTTCTTGAAAGAGCTTATCAGAGTTTTACAATACAGTGGTGGAGCTCGTGGTGAAGGTACAATGAGAGCCGACGTTAACATCTCAATCAATGGTGGAAACAGAGTTGAAATGAAAAACGTAAACTCCATCAAAGGTGCATACAGAGCATTGATTTTTGAACGCAACAGGCAAAAAAGAAACCTGGAAAGAGGAGTTGAAACCAAACAGGAAACCCGTGCATATGTTGAAAGTCAGATGATTACCACAGCAATGAGATTGAAAGAAGATGCTGACGATTACAGATTCATTACAGATCCTGACCTGCCACCTATGCAAATTTCAGATGAAACCATTCAGAAAGTCTTAGACACCATGCCTGAAGCTCCTCACAACAAGGTAAAAAGATTCGTTAGCGATTATAACATTGATGAAGAAACCGCAAAGGTTTTAACCTCAGAACTTGATTTGGCTATCGCATATGAAGAGGTCGTCGAAGAAATCGACCCGATATTTGCAGCCAAATGGATGAGGGATGAACTCAAGAGGGTTTTAACCTACAACAAAATGGATTTCGCAGATAGTGAAATCAGCGTTGAAAGCCTCGTTGAATTATTCAACATGATTCAATCCAAGGAAATTACCGTAAAAGCAGGACAAAGAATCATCGAGCAAATGCCGAATAACGAAAAATCCCCTAAAGCAATTGCTGAAGAGTTAGGATTAGTAGGTATTGTCAAAGATGATGAAATCCTGGCTGCGGTAAAACAGGCAATTGAAGAAAATCCTAAAGCCGTAGATGACTATCTTGGCGGACAAAAAGCTTCAATCAACTTCCTCGTAGGTCAAGTAATGAGACTGACACGCGGAAAAGCCGACCCTGGAGAGACCGTTAAGCTATTAAAAGAAAACATAGAATAGGTGTTGAACATGGCTGGAAAGAAATCTTTCGTTAAGGATTACATGACTGAAAACGTAATTAGTGTTGCTCCAGATACTAAAACGGAAGAAGTCATTGATTTAATGAAAAAAAGTCATCACAACAGTTATCCAGTAGTCAAAGACAACAAACTAGTCGGAATGGTTACAGCTTTTGATATCGTTGCTAAAAAAAGGACAGAAACCGTAGACGGAATAATGACCACAAGCCTAGTTGTTGCAGACCAGAACTTATCAATCAATGATGCTTCACGCGTAATGTTTAGAAGAGGAATCTCAAGAATGCCAGTTGTAGATGAAAACGGGCATCTAGTGGGAATCATTACAAATACAGATATGGTCAGGTCCCATATTGAAAGGTCCACTCCAAACAAAGTCGAATACTTCAAAAAGACTTTGGAACAGCTATACGGCATCCACACTACCTTAAAGCATATGGAAGTCGAAACCAATAAATTAAGACCTACACAGGACAGGGTTTATGCGGATGAACTTGAAGGTAGAGCCTACGAATTAGAAAAAGGATTGGCAGAACCTGCAATCGTGGTCAAAACCGGAGACAGATGGATATTGGTTGACGGACACCACAGAGCAGTTGCATCATCCCAAAGAGGATATGAAACTGTTGACTCATATGTAATTGATCTGGGCCAGGACATCAAATTAGGAATGGAAAAAACAGCAGACAGAGCTGGAATCAAAACATTCGACGACATTGAAATCATTGATGATGACAAACATCCTTTAATTGCACTTACCGAAAGCCTGCAAGACCAGGAAGGTAAAGGAGATTAAATATGGCGGATGATAAAATCATAAGGGAAGTTTATGAAGTCCTGGAATCCAGAAGGGACAATCCTATCGACTCATACACTTCAAACATCATGCAGGACAGCGACAAAAAAGCTGAAGACAAGATACTCGAAAAGATTGCTGAAGAAGCAGGAGAAGTATTGATAGCTGCAAAGAATGATGAGAACTTGGTTTATGAGTCCGTCGATTTGATTTTTCACACATTACTTATCTTAGCATACAAAGGCGTTGAAATCGATGAAATATTCGATGAATTCGCAAGAAGAAGAAAATAATTGACTGGGTTTGAACAATGTTTGACACATATTCCGAAAAAAAGTTTTTGCTGAAACAACTTGTTAAAAGGGATTTAACCTCAAAATACAAGGATTCCGTATTGGGTATAGCCTGGAGTTTCCTCAATCCCTTATTGATTATGCTTGTTTTCACTGCAATCTTTTCAATGCTGTTCGGACGTCAGATTGAAAATTATCCTGTTTACTTCCTATCCGGAAGGGTTATTTATGACTTTTACAAATCCGCAACACAGGGCGCAATGAAATCCATTAAAGGAAATGCAGCCATTCTTAAAAAGATTTATGTACCGAAATACATGTTTACCGTGAGTAAGATTTGCTATGAGTTCATAAATTTCCTGATATCCTTTATAATTTTATTTGTGGTAATGTTAGTTACCGGAGCTTCCTTCCATTGGACAGCCATATTGGCAGTCATCCCACTATTCTTATTAATAGTGCTAATATTCGGAATAGGATTGATATTGGCAGTGTGCAACACTTATTTTACCGATGTGCAGCATTTGTATAGCGTATTTTCCTTAATTTTAATGTACGCTTCAGGGCTCTTTTATCCGATGGAAATCGTTCCTGTGACAGTGCAGAAAATATTTACATTGAATCCAATTTACTGTGCAATCACTGCATTCAGGGAATGCGTAGTATATGGGCTGTTTCCGGACATGAGCTCAATGGCTTATCTGGCAACATTTGCATTTGCAACATTCTTAATTGGAATAATCTTATTTAACATGTACAATAAAAAATTGACTTTAGAGCTATAGAATAGGTTTTATTATGAGTTTGATGGAAAAATTGAAAAGAATTTTCAGAAAAAACAAGGAAATACAGATTCAACCAAAGGAAGTGCCTATTTTAGACTGCCCTGCAAAATATGAAGACATGACAATATTCGCACCAACAAAGATTGTCCATGAAAATGACGGAAGCATATTTTACATTGAAGTTCGTGACAAAAACAATGATCCAATAACCGATGAAACAATAAAAGTGAAATATGAGGACGTTGAGCGCGAATTTAAAACCAATGCAACTGGAATAGCCAAATGGGATATTGATTTGCCAAAAAATGTCTATCCACTTAAAATTCAATTTCCAAACGGAAAATACTCACAGGTCATTGAAAGCAGAATAACAGTTAAAAAACCGCGCAAAAAAGCTAAAACTGAAACTGAAAGCAAACCTAAGAAGACCGATGAACGTGATGAAAAATACACATGGATATATGCGCCAAACATGAAGATGTACATAAACAATGAAGGACAGTACTATGTACGATTACGGGATCGCGATTACAAGCCTATTGAAGGTAAAAAGATATTGATTACAATAAACAATAAAACTCACGAATGCATGACCGACGAAGAGGGATTCGCCAGAACAAAAATTGAGAATCTCCCTGCAGGAAGATATAAAGTAACAAGCGAATTTGAAGGAGATTCCGACTTTAATGCAATTAAAAAAGAATCCGTATTGGACATGATTGTCAGAGACATTGACAAGGAGGTCATTATTGAAGTAGACCACCTGACAATGGAATTCAAGGTCACTAAAGATAAAATTGATACATTAAAGGAATTCATAATCAGGACTCTTAAAAGAAATAAGGAGACCCATGAAAAGATAAGAATTCTCGATGACATCTCATTTAAAGTCTATAAGGGGGACAAATTAGGAATTCTCGGATTCAACGGTGCCGGGAAAAGTACCCTTTTGAAAATAATGTCTGGAATTTATGAGCCTACATCCGGATCAATCAAAGCCTATGGAAAGATTGCACCACTATTGGAGCTTGGTGCCGGTTTTGATAAGAATTATACTGGAAAAAACAACATTTTCCTTAATGGGTCATTGCTAAGCATTGATGAAAAAGTAATTAAAGAGAAATATGATGAGATTGTAGAGTTTTCAGAACTTGGCGACTTCATCAATTATCCGATTAAGAACTATTCATCAGGTATGCGTACAAAGCTTGGATTTTCAATTGCAACCCTCATCAATCCGGATATTTTAATCATTGACGAAATATTGTCCGTTGGAGACATCAAGTTCAAGAAAAAAAGTGCTGAAAAAATCGATTCCATGATGAAGGATGGAGTGACAGTGCTTTTGGTAACCCACTCAATCTCACAAATGAAAAGAATATGCGATACCTGCATCTGGCTTGAAAACGGAAAGATCAAAATGTATGGAGAAGCCGAAGAAGTGTGCAAGGCATATGTGAAAGGAGCGAAAAAAGATTACAACAAATCTAAAAAGAAAAAATAGGTAATAAAATGGATAAACGATGGATTTATATTTTAATCATAATTATTGTTGGAACATCATGTTTGTATCTGATTGCCGAATCCTCCACAACAATCGGAAAGGCAACGGTTAAGGTGAACAGTTACCTGGTTACCGTTCCGGATTCATTCAACATCCACTCTACAGGAACCCATTATGCTCATTTAATCAACAGGGACACTCAGGAAAGAATATTTATCGAGGATTTGGGCAAGGGAGACTTTATCAACAAGAATATGAGTGGAAGAATGGCAGATATTGAGGCAAGCGGAGAGAATGAGGATATAGAAAACATTACTGTTAATATAGGCAACACTTCCCTTCCAACCATATATTATAAGGACATCAACGGCACATTCAATCAGATATCCTATATAATAAAATACAATCATACGTTTTACATCAAAAGCAGCCATTTCCATGACAACAGTACAATAAAAGATAATGTAAAAGTTATTATTGATAGTTTAACTCCTAACTATAAGCAAAAACAAGAAGACTGAACATGGATGGAAATTATGGATAATGTCAAATTTTCAATTATTATTTTAGCATATAATGCTGAATCATCGATTAGAAAATCGATAAAATCCATTATCAGACAGTCCCTGGATTTCAATAAGAATACTGAAATCATATTAATCAATGACGGAAGCAAGGATAGAACCGGCGAAATATGTGAAAAATACGCATCACTCTATCCTGAAAACATCACATACATTTCAAAAAAGTATGAAGGAAAGGGAGTCAGCAGAAATCTGGGTCTTGAACATGCCAAAGGGGATTATGTAGCTTTTTTGGATGCTGAAGATTACATTTCATCAAATACATTGAAGCGTGTTCTTGCCGTTTTTGAGAAAAACAAAAACATTGACATCACCACAATCAAATCAAAGCTTTTCGAATCTTCCCTCAATGAAGACATATTAAAATCAAAATATAGCACAACAAGGGTAATTGACCTGATTAAAAATCCTGAATTCTTTCAATTACAAGCCCTGTCCTGCTTTTTTAAAAGGAATTCCATTAAGGATGTGCAATTTTCAAAACGGGTAAATCTTTTTGAGGACATTGCATTTGTCAATGAGCTTTTGTTGGACAATCCAAAGATTGGAATTTGCAGCAACTGCAATTATTACATCAGGTCTCCAAACGATAAAATGACATTATTGAACTTTATTCCTAACCTGAATGATTTGAATACATCAAGATATTCATTCAATAGTACGATTGAGAAAAGTCTGGAGATTTATGGCCGTCTTCCTATTTTCATCCAAAATACCATGCTGTTTTATTTCAATGAGCTGATTTTGAATGAAACCCTTAACGAAAAGCTGAATCAGACTGAAATCAAAACTCTGAATGAGAAAATAAAGGAGATTATGGAATACATCGATGAAGAAAACATCTATAGCCACCCTCATCTCGACAACAGAATAAAGACATTCCTCCTGTATTTGAAAAACGACTATTCATATCCTAAAAAAGACCAGATTAGATTAACAAAATCATTGAAATTGGACACGGTTCTCATTGATATATACGAGATAATCGATGATGATCTCTATGTCCTTGCAAACATCAACTCCATCTCTGCGGATGAAAAGGTGGATGTGTATGTCAACGGCGAAAAAATCGAAACAAGAGTGGTTGAGTTTCCTCAAAGGGAAAAGTACTATCTCAATGAAAGGTATCTGGTAAACCATACTTTCGAATTCAACCTCAAACTGGATGAATGCAAAACATATGACATCGAATTCAAATCAACCTTAAGTTCCCATCTTCATGTTGACTTTTCAAGGCCGTGCAACTTCTCAAAAGTCATCGGATATGCCAAAACCAAAAAATACTTGAGCGTTCTTGACAATGACAAAATAAGAATAGAAAAGAAAAGGAACTTATCATGGATTAAGAAAGAAATAAAAACCCTTGGAAGAATGCTTAAAAACAGGTCTCCCGGATTTGAAACCGCAATTCCAATAAGGCTGATTTACTTTTTATTGTATCCTTTTTACAGGAACAAGAGAATATGGTTTTACATGGATTTCCCTACAATAGCTGATGACAACGGAATGCATCTTTTCAGATATTCAATTAACCAAAACGAAAAGGGAGTCAAGAAGTACTTCATTATAGACAAGAACACTCCCGACTACAAAAAGATGAAAAAGATCGGACCTGTAATTGGCTACCATTCAATCAAGCACAGGATCTTGGGACTCTTCAGTGAAAAAATCATCACATCACATCCCGACAACAACTACATCTACGCATTCTGGGGACATTACCCTAACTTTGCAGGCCTTTTGAAATCAAGCACACTGTTTCTGCAGCATGGAATAACCCTTAACAACATTTCAGGGTGGCTGAACAAATATGACAAAAACCTTGATTTTCTCCTGACTGCCTCAAAAAAGGAACATGAATCCCTGTTCAAATATTATTACAATTATGATGCGGATATTATCCATCTGTTGGGATTTCCAAGATTTGACAACCTGAAAGACGAAAAGACAAAGACAATTCTGCTGATGCCGTCCTGGAGAAGATACCTTACCAAGGAAAACAAGTATACGATAAGTAATTCATCCTTCTTTAGAACCTACAATTCCCTCATCAACAATGAAAGGCTGCTTGAAAAGGTTAAGGAAAAAGGTTATGAAATAATATTCAGGCCACATCCTCACGTTTACCAATTCATTGATCTGTTTGATGACAATGACATCATAAAAATAGACTATGAGCGAGGAAGCTATCAGGAACTGTTTAAAAAAGGAGCATTATTGGTTACCGATTATTCCTCTGTCGCATTTGATTTTGCCTACCTTAAAAAGCCAGTACTGTACTACCAATACGGGGAAGACTATCATTTCAATCTGGAAGAAAGCTACTTTGACTATGACACAATGGGCTTCGGTGAGGTATGCAGAAGCGAAGACGAACTGATTGACATGATTGAAAGCTACATTGACAACGATTGCGAAATGAAGGAAAAGCATAAGCAAAACGTTGAGGACTACTTCACATTTACAGACCAGAACAACTGCAGGAGAGTCCACGAAGCAATTTTAAGGATTCCACCTAGAGATTAAATTCCATATTATACATTCCGCGCTCGAAACTTCCGATTTTAACCCTCTTTTTATTGAACACTTCAAAACCTAATGATTCATAAAGCCTTTTGGCACCATGATTTCTAAAATCAGCATCAAGAATAACTCTGGAGTAGTTTTTGGACCTTGCATAATCTATCACGTCAATCACGACCTTCCGTCCCAATCCTTTGCCCCTTTGGGATTCGTCGATTGCGACTTCAGCAAGGTAGAGGTCATTTTCCCCAATGTCGCACAATACGAAATGGTCAAGGATATCCACAAGATACAACCTCAAGGACTTCCAATAAAACTTATGGCCATCATCATGCAGATAGATGCTGACATAGCCTATGATATTTCGCTCATCATCTAGAATGACCTTATAGAAGCTATTCAAATCCTTTTTAGACAAATATCTTGAAATGGCATCGATGGCAGCTTTATCTGATTTGAAAAACATGTCAAAAGTCCGGTAATCCACATCGTAAACAAGTTTAGCAACCTGCCTGACGTCGTGAATTTCAGGATTGAAAGTCTCATAAATCAAACTGATCACTGTTTACAATTGATAATGCAAAAACACCTGCTCCAAAACCGTTGTCTATATTGACGACAGCGATTCCCGGAGCGCATGATTGAAGCATTGCGTCCAGAGCCACCCTTCCGCCTTCTCCAACACCATATCCCACTGAGGTTGGAACTCCAATGACGGGAACATCAACAAGGCCTGCAACGACTGAAGGAAGGGCCCCTTCCATTCCTGCACATACGATGAATGCACGAACTCCTTCCCTTACCATATGGGCAATTTGCGGAAACAGCCTGTGAATTCCTGCAACGCCAATGTCATATGAAGTGATGGCCTCGCATCCTCCTTCCTCAACGATGACACGTGCCTCTTCTGCAATATTGATGTCTGAAGTGCCTGCAGTAATGATTCCTATTTTTGCAATTTTCTGCCTGTCTTTCAATTCCTTTCGAATGACCAGTATCTGTGCCCTTTTGTTGTAATCGAAAATGAATGAGCTTTCACCCAAATCGCTGATGATTTTTTCATGCCTTTGCGGGCTCAATTTTGTTATAATCAAATCCCCATCATTATTTTCAAGATATTTCCTGATTATCAAAAGCAAATCCTCATAATCCTTGCTCGGTGAGAATACCGCTTCGGGAAAGCCCGCACGGTTGCTTCGATTATTATCAAATTTGGCAATATCGTCGAATTCCAAAATGGTATTGGCCTTTAAGAGGTTTTCTGCCTCCTGGACATTAATCTTGCCCTCAACTAATTTTTCAAGAATATCTTTCATATTACTAATTAGGATAAAATTTTATATAAAATTTAACTTAAATAATATATTTATGAAAGCCAGAAAGATTTTGACACAGGGCATTGTCCAGGGAGTAGGTTTTAGGCCTTATGTATACAGACTCGCCTGCGATTTAAATCTGAAAGGACATGTCAGAAACCTTGGAAATGTCGTTGAAATCATAATAGAAGGCGAAAATACAGATTTGTTTATTGAAAGATTACCTGATGAACTTCCGCCGATAGCCAAAATTAATTCCATGAGCGTTGAAGACATCGACATGGAAGGTTATGAGAATTTTGAAATCATCGAAAGCGGAGATTCCTATTCAGGAATTAGTGTGATACCTCCGGACATTGCAATCTGTGACAAATGCCTTGAAGAGATAAGAGATCCTGCTGACAGGCGCTTTAAATATCCTTTCAATGCATGCACTGACTGCGGACCCAGGTTTACAGTTATTGAAAGCGTTCCCTATGACAGAATCAGAACTTCAATGGATGAGTTTCCGCTATGTGACGATTGTCTGGTGGAGTATAGGGAACCTCTCAACAGAAGATATCACGGTGAGGCCATTTGCTGCGGCGAATGCGGTCCTAAGATGGCGTTTTATGAAGGTGGAAATGAAATAAGCAGTGAAAATCCAATAAAATTGGGCGCCGACATTTTAAAGGAAGGCAAAATACTGGCCATCAAGGGGATTGGTGGAACTCACCTTGTCGTCGATGCATACAATGACGATGCAATAAAGGAGCTGAGAGCCCGTTTGAACCGTCCGAACCAGGCATTCGCTGTGATGAGCAAAGATCTGGAATCCGTTCAAAATTATGCGCAGCTATCCGAAAAAGAGGTAAGGACAATAACATCCAACAAGCGTCCGATTGTTATTTTAAAAAAGAATGATGATTATCCTTTCCCTGAAAGCCTATCACCGGGCCTCCACAACATTGGAGTGATGCTGCCTTATTCCCCTATGCATTATCTGCTTTTCGATGAGGGAGACATTGACACATATGTAATGACTTCGGCAAACATTCCCGGAGAGCCGATGATGATTGAAAACGGCGAAATCATCAACGGAGTCAATGATTACTCTTTAGTCCATAACCGCAGGATTCTAAACAGATGCGACGATTCAGTCATAAGATTCAGAAACAATGAACTTTCATTCATCAGAAGGTCACGTGGTTACACCCCGGAACCATATACAATAAATTACGATGTCAATGATGCGAATGTCCTTGCATTAGGCCCTGAGCTTGATGTGACATTCTCAATTGCCAAGGACAATATCGTCTATCCTTCACAGCATATAGGAAACACCAACAAACCGAAGACACTGGAATTCCTGCGCCAGGCAATTGAAAACATGGAAAGGATTACTAAAATCAATGAATTCGACATTATCGCCTGCGATATGCACCCTCATTTTTTCACAACCCGCCTAGCACATGAACTGGCCGAAAAATATGATGCCAGGGTCCTGCCAGTCCAGCACCATCATGCCCACTCAATTGCTCTTGCAAATGACCATTCAATAGATGAGATGATTGTCATTGCCGCTGACGGAGTGGGATATGGAAGCGACGGCACAAGCTGGGGAGGCGAAATACTCTACACCGACATCAGCGGTTTTGAAAGGATGGCTCACCTGCAGAGCCAACTGATGCCCGGAGGAGATGTGGCGACAAGATATCCTGCAAGGATGCTTGCAAGCATCCTAAATGACGAAGAGATGATTAAACCTTATTCCAGTTATTTCAAATACGGCGAAAAGGAAATCGGCATGATATTCAAGCAGATTGAATCCGGTTTGAATGTTGGAAGCACAACCAGTACCGGAAGAGTATTGGATTCCATGGCGGTTGCACTTGAAGTTGCGCATGAGAGAACATACGAAGGGGAATGTTCAATGAAACTCGAATCCTGCGCATATTACTCAACAAAGGATTTGGAAATACCCTACATTATCGAAAACGATACACTGAACACCACTGAAATCCTGAAAAGCGTTGTCAGACTGTATCGGAATGGAGAAAAAAAGGCTGATGTTGCATGTGCAGGTCAAAATGCTGTTGCAAGAGGTCTGGCAGAGCTTGCAGTTCGCGCAGCCGATAAAAAGAACATTCAAAATATTGGAGCAACCGGAGGAGTGTTCTACAATGAAGCGATTACAAACGCCGTTAAAAATCATGTTGCTGAAAACGGTTATAGCTTCATCCAGCACACAAACACCTGCGCCGGAGACGGATCAGTTTCCCTCGGACAGGCAATAATAGCTAAAAAAATGTAAAAAAAGATGGTTTAAAATCATTTAAACCATAATTAATGACCACTAAAGACTAATTTTATCTGTTACTTAAAGTTCTCTCAAGGATATATTCAGCCCTTTCCTTAAGATTGCCGTATAATCTTATCTGATTTTTCAGCTCATCTATGGCTTCAAGCTGACCTGCATCTATCCTCTTTTCAATATCCAAAAGCTTGGACCATTCGTCACCTGAAGGCAGCTGCAATGTATTGAGAATATCTTCAGACATGTTAACGTCAAACGTGTTCCTGTTGATGGTAATGTGGATATTGACCTCGTTCTGCAAATCGTAATATTTTCTAGGACGTCCCCTCAATATTTTCTTGTAGGAAGAGTTCAGAATACCTATTTCCTCCATAGCACGCAGATGCTCTATGATGGCCTTTTGACCAATGTCCAGTTCATTGGATATCTCACTAACGAACATTGGCTCTTCCCTTAAAAGGTTAATAATGTCCCTTCTAGTTTTACAACCCATTACATCAAGAATATCTTCCTTATCAATGTCTCCTAAATGGTCGTTGTAACTTCCTCTAATTTCAATGTGGCCATTAGAAGAATTGACATTTCTCTTATTTTTTTGAATGTCATTTGAATTAGTCATGATTATAGATTATATTTTCACTATTATATAATATTATGTTTTTATTACAACATGTAAGAAAAGTTTTATTTTTGATTATTCGAACTTAAATTCAAAATTAAAAAATACAATTCAATATTGAATTAAATAAAATGATAAACTTAAGCCTAAAGATAAACTGAAAATCAACACAGGACATATTAATAAACAAACACTTTAGAATTAGAATAACATCGAGTAACAAAAACTAAAAATATCGAAAACTTTATATAACTTTTTGTTACTATAATAATGTAAGAGAAAGATAACTTTTTGTTACTTTAATATTTGGTTTCGAAAAACTTGAAGTAATAACTCAGATTTGATGAACCATTTTCCTATATGTCCATAAATTCCCAAAAACCAATATTAAAGAACTAAAAGTCCAAATTCTCGGTGCAGA
>NZ_CAMVPN010000062.1 GCF_947169325.1 uncultured Methanobrevibacter sp.
CCATATGGTATACAAATTTTATTTTATTCAAGATATAATATAAAGATTACCTATGGAAAGTTTTAGAAAAGTTTATAAAGTATAATAAAACAAAAATTTTTTAAGAAAAAAGGGGGTAAAAGTAATACTTTTTAAAACTCTTTAAACAACATCAGAACTAAAAATAATAAATTATTACCAATAAAATCAAATTAAAAAATATATAAACCTATTTAATAACAATAATATCCCCTTTGAATTGGAAATATAGAAAATAAGCTAAAATAAAAAATTATTACTTTTAAAACTCTAAGTAATAAAACCAAAAAAAGTAATACTAATTTTCAACTAAAAAAATTAAGCTGCATTTATAAATAAAATGAAATAAAAAATAATAATATTATGCAACTTGTAGCAGATGTTGGAGGAATGCCTGGAAAAGATTGTAACGGTTTTTGCAAATACTGTTACTTCAGAAAGGTAAAGGAAATTAAAAGTTTTGGCTGTGCACATTGTTTACCCAACAAGATTGGATGTGAACGATGCAGTAAGGGAATTAGTGAAACCCAAAGTGCATTTAAAGCCCCTTATGAAGTAATGAACGAAGTGCAAAGCGCCTTAATGATGAACATGGGGCGAGGCGAAATAAGTGCATACATCAGCGGTGGAGGAGATATAAGCTGCTATCCCCACCTTGAAGTGCTAACTGCAAACTTAAATCAATTTTCAATACCTTCAGTCTTAGGATATACCTGCGGAAAGGGAATAAGCGATTCGGAAGTTGCTGCAAGATTAATTAACAATGGTGTGAAGGAAGTCTCATTCACTATTTTTTCATCCGACCCACAACTCAGAAAGGCATGGGTCAAGGACAAGTACCCTGAAGAAGCGCTTAACGCCTGCAAGATATTTTGCGAAAACATCGAGCTGACAGGCGCAGCAGTAATAATTCCAGGCGTCAATGACGGGGACGTTTTAAGGCAGACATGCAATGACCTTGAGCAGTGGGGTGCCAAAGGAATGCTTTTAATGAGATTTGCAAACACATTCAATGAAGGATTGATTCTTGGCAATGAACCTATCATCAAAGGAATCGAATCACAGCCTGTTGAAGAATTTGCAGACCTTGTAAAGCAGATTAATTCCGAATATAAATTCAGAGTGAGCGGCACTCCATTATGCGATCCAGAAACCGGAGGTCCGTTTGCTATAGCAAGCGATGAAAATGAAGTATTTCTGCAATTCATCAAACCGATAACCGGCGAAGCAACAATAATCACCTCCAAAATTGCAGAACCATTTATCTCAAAAATATTCAGCAGGTTAGAAACCGGAGACAATGTCAATGTCGTTGCTGTTGAAAAGGAGATAGCATGCCTAATCACCAAGGAAGATTTGGAACAGGTAGACCTAAGCGAAATAAAGGATACCGTAATCATACCTGGAAGAGCATTTGTCCATCAGCTTGATGCAGAAAGGATTTTAAGTGCGGACGGCGTTGAAAGATTGGTCGGCCGTGGTCCGGATACATTAAGCGTTGACGGAGAGTTGAGCATCGACATGACAGATGAAAACGTCATAGAAAGAGAACTGGAACAGTTTAACGATTTAGTGGATGCAGTCAACTTCTTCGGAATGAGAAGACTATAAAAAAAAGAGATTAGTTTGAATCCTCAACAAGAGAACTCTCACTATTGATTTTAACTAAAATATAGTCATACATGAATGACTTTTTAATTTCAGCCAATTCTGATAATTTTTTGCCGTCAATAATCACATTAGCTATGACATCAGCATATTTATCATAATTTAGCTTTACGCGAACACCATCGAGCTGAGATGTTACCGGCGCTGGAGAAATTACATGCTTTATTTCCCTTACCTGATTTTCAATTGCATTTTTTACAACGATGGATGGCACGAGCGGTGGGTCAAGAGTCATTTCACGTTTTTTATCATTCAATATTTTTTCAGTGGTTTCAACCAGCTTTTCAAGAGCACGGATATCAGGACCTCTTCTGAGCCTTCTTGGAATCCTGCCGAGATCTCCGACATATGCATCTGCACCAGGAAGCTCTTCCACATCGATATCTGGTGCACCGGTCACGATAACCGGAATGTCAATGTCATCATATAAAAATGATTTTTCCTTAATGCAGTTTTCGAAACTGCCCAATGCGAAAATAGCAATGTCATGCTCTTCAATAAGACTTTTTTCCTCTTCAGTGATTCCTGAAGTGCCTTTTCCATCACCTCTGGCAAGACCAATCATATTGTCCTTTGCACCATACTCACGCAAATATTCTGAAATGTCACATGCCGCATGAGGCAAATGGTGTCTTGCAAGGGTTGGGGAAACGATAGCTATTTCAGAACCAGCCATTGGAGCAACTGATAATCTGCCAAGCAAATCCTTTGATTTGACTTCAATCTTGTCAACGTCTTCCAAAGGAACGGCAATGTTTAAAACCAGCTCCATCTGCTGAATGCTTTCCTGAAGAATGAATCCTCCCAAGTCTTCAATCAGCTCTTTAATTTCTTCACTTTTGTGAACTCCACCGGTAAATGTTAATGTTTCATACATATTAACAACTCTCAAAAAATGCAATTACAATGATTTAATATATACTATTATATCTATATTAAACTTTCTAAAATGGAATACCTCACTTCAATTCTTTCAAAAGGATTTTTTGAAATGCCCCCATGAGATGGAATTTCAACCAGATTAGCGTCTTCAGTGACAATATCTTTAAGATAATCCGGATATATCACATATTTGAAATCTTCATCGTTAATGTCAAATCCCATATCCAGAACAATGTCTCTTAAAAACTCCGAATAGACTTTAACGCTGATGCCTGTTTTGAAATCTGAATTCAGATACTTTTCTGCAAGTTCATAATCCCTGAAATATTCCAGAATGTCATCGTCTGAAAGTTCACTTGAAGCGATTGCTGAGACTTTCCTGATGCTTTCGAATATCTGTGAAGGAGTGTTGAGCTTTATCGGCAGGGCATCCATTTCCACTTTGCTTTCAGAAAGCAGGATTGCCAAATCACCATCTTCCTTTTTAGGGTGTTTGTTTACGACATACTCTTCAATGCCTGCCAGTTTCACTATCTCTTCACACATTGGTGTTGTGACGATTTTCATGAATATTATTATATAATTATTTAAATATAAATTACTTCATGAAAGTCACATTGAGTTTGGAAACGACCGTCAGTGAGGACGTCTCGATTATGGTCGATGCACTTAGAGCAAGCACAACAATGACATTGGCACTTGACAATTTCGAAAAGGTAATTCCATGCTTTAGCCCTGAGGAGGCATTTAAGCTTAAGGATGAACTTGGAGGAGTCATTGCCGGAGAGCGTGGAGGTGCAAAGCTTGAGGGATTTGACATCGGAAACTCTCCAACGGAAGTTGAGGATTATGAAGGTGATGAGACAACTTTGATATTGACAACCAGCAACGGAACAAGAATTCTTGAAAATATGAACTCAAAGGTTCTTGTAGGAAGTCTTGTGAATGCAAAAGCGGTCGGAATCAAGTCTGGTGAAATCGCTGAAGACCACATTGACGTCGTGATGGCAGGAGTTAGAGGAGAATTTGCACTTGAGGATTTTCTGGCATCAGGAGAAATACTTTACTGGATCTGTCAAAGTTTAGGAGAATATGAAATAAGCGAACTTGCTAAAGCAGCAATTATTGCAAGCAGAGACCATAACTCCTTAAAATCAGGATTTTACAATTCCAGATCCGGAAAACGCTTGGCCAAACTAGGATATAAAAAAGATATCAACATTTGCTGTCAAAAAAATATCAGCGAAAATGTGGCGAAATATGAAAATAATGAATTAACTTTATATAGGTAGATTTCATAATATTATTAGTTAAAATAAATTTATAAAAGAAGTGTTATTTTTGAAAAGAGAATGTTTAACAATAATAGGTACTGCACACGTATCCGCAAACAGTGTGGAAGAAGTGAAGGATGCCATCTATGAAAAGCAGCCTGAGGTAGTAGCTATTGAGCTTGACATGGGAAGATATACAAAGCTCAAAAATCAGATGATAGGCATTGAAGAAGATGACACCATATCAGTTACCCAGATTATAAAAGAAAACAAGGTAGGATTATTCTTTACCACAACCCTTTTAGGATATTTCCAGTCCAAAATTGGAGAAGACGTGGAAGTCAAACCTGGATCAGAAATGGTCGGTGCCATTGAAGCAGCAGAGGATTTGGGAATTCCAATAGCCCTAATTGACAGAAACATAGGCACAACATTGCAAAGGGCATTAAACAAAATGGGATTTATAGAAAAATCAAAATTCATATTCAGCCTGATAGCTTCAGTGTTCGGATTTGGGGATGATGAGGAAGTGGACATTGAAGAGCTGAAAAATCCGGATAATATCGATGATTTAATGGAAATGTTTAAGGATGAAGCCCCAAGCGTTTATGAAGTTCTGGTTAAGGAAAGGGACGCATATCTTGCCGGAAGGATACTCCAGATACCACAGGACAAAGTGATTGCCGTCGTTGGAGCAGGCCACAAACCTGGAATTGAAAAATATTTGGATAACCCTGAAACATTGCCGCCACTTCACCAATTAGAAATAATCGATGAGAAAAAAGGCATTCCATGGGTTAAAATCATTTTGGCAATGATACCAATCTTGTTTGTTGTGATATTTTTTCTGGCATATTTTAATGGGATAAACATAACATGGAACATCTATGAATTTGTTGCGATAAGCATGATAATGGGCTTTATCGGATCAATTGTTTCAGGATCCAAAATACAGTCCGCCCTTGTTGGAGGATTGGTTGCACCATTAACAATAATTCATCCATTGCTTGCAGCAGGATGGTTTTCAGGCCTGACTGAAGCAAAATACAGAAAGGTAAGGCAAAGTGACATTTCAAACTTGGCAAAAATAGAAAGCTTTAAAGACTTATGGCACAACAACATCTTTAGAATACTTCTGGTAGTGATAGGAACCAATCTAGGAGTCAGCATTGCTACTTTGGTGATTTTACCGTCAAAAGTTTTCATACCATTATTCATGAAAATATTTGGCGGATAGTGATAATTTTAAATAATATATTAATAAAATAATAATTACTATAAAATATATTGGAAAAGAAATCATGTATCTTATATTTCGTTGCGACTGCGGTCGAGTACTATATGCAAAAAAAGGAGTGGCAACCCGAAAATGCGTTTGCGGGAAAACTTTGAAGGTCAAATCAAGGAGAATCTTCAAAAAGGTTGCTACAAGAGAAGAGGCTTCCCTTGCAGTTCAGCAGATGCAAGATGAGATATATGGAAACACTGACTTTCAAAGAGCCAGTGAATTATAAGTTTTAACGGTTTGTTAAAAATGATTGGAACGACACTCGAGATAATTATAATATTAATTTTAATAATACTTACTGGATATTTATCAATGGCAGAGCTTGCCGTTGTATCGATTAGAAAAGCAAAAATGCAGAAATACCTGGATGAAGGGAATGAAAATGCCCAAATTGTTTTTGACTTATTGGAAGACCCTAATGAATTTCTGTCAACTGTCCAAATTGGAATTTCATTGATTGGTGTTCTGACAGGTGCCTTCGGTGGAGTAACATTGGCCGAACCTCTTTCAAAATACATTTCATTTATTCCATACAGCGAACCGATCAGTGTTGCGATTGTTGTCATCGTCACCACCTATCTGACATTGGTTGTTGGGGAAATTGTTCCAAAAGTAATTGCATTGAATGACCCTGAAGGAATTTCCTTGAAAGTTGCAAAAAGCATGGTGGTTCTTGAAAAGGTTTCAAAACCTGTCAGCTTTATTTTAGCCAAATCCAGCAGATTTCTTTTATGGCTGCTGAGAATTGAAGATAAAACTGACGATATTGTTACTGAAGAAGAAATCGAATTGATGATTAAGGAAGGAAGAGAAGACGGAACCATTGAAAAAGAGGAAGAGGATATCATCAAAAGGGTTTTCAAACTTGATGACCAAAAGGTCGAAAGCATAATGACCCCTAGAAATGAAATCATATGGATTGATTTAGAGGACGACAGGGAAGAGAATAAAATAAAAATTATTGAAAGCAAAAGGTCAATCTTTCCGATTGCATCCGGAGAACTTGATGATTTCATAGGCGTTGTCCAGGCAAAAGATATTCTTTCAGTGATGTTTAGTGATGATGAATTTGATGTGCATAAAATTGTAAAAGAACCCTTAGTGGTTTCTGAGCACTTAGAAACATTGGAATTGCTTAAGGAACTTAAAGAAAATCAGGAATATGTTCATATGGTGCTTGTCGTTGATGAATTCGGAAGCGTTGAAGGACTAATCACCTTAAACGATTTGCTTGAAGGAATCGTTGGAGACATTCCTGGAATTGACGAAGAAGACGAACCTACGGCAATACAAAGGGCTGACGGAACCTGGTTAATCGATGGAAGATATCCTATTGACAGATTTAAAGAGTTATTTGAGTTTAAAGATTCACTTCCTGATGAGGAAGAAGACAACTATACCACCTTAGCAGGATTCATCCTCAGTATAAGCGGCACAATTCCTGATGAAGAGGATAAATTCGAATGCGGAAGATTTATTTTTGAAATCGTAGATATGGACGGCCATCAAATCGATAAGGTCATTGTTACCGATTTAGGACCCGAAGAAGAAATTACAGAGGAATAAAAATGGACGGATCAATAATTATTCAACTTGTTTTATTGATAGTGGGATTTGTATTTTTAATTAAGGGATCTGACTTTTTTGTAGATGGTGCAAGCAGCATAGCTTCAATATTAAAAATACCTACAATCATTGTCGGTTTGACAATTGTGGCTTTTGGAACAAGTGCTCCTGAAGCTGCAGTTTCAATTACATCTTCCATAACCGGAAGCAATGCAATGGCAGTCAGTAACGTTATCGGAAGTAATCTGTTTAACATGCTAATGGTTATCGGTATTGCAGCATTGCTCAGCGAATTGTTGATGGAGAAAAAAGTTCTTGATTTCGATTTGCCGTTCCTTGTTGGAATAACAATATTATGGGCAGTGTTCATATTTATAGGCTGGGACATTACCAATATCGAAGGTATAATTTTACTTGTTATATTGGTTGCCTACATTATTTATCTTATCTATACCGCCAGAAAATCAGATGACGCAAATAACGTTGAAAAGCCAAAATTCGGCCTTCCGAAAAGCATATTATTCATAGTTGTAGGGCTTGTTGGAATAGTGCTTGGAGGAGATTTGGTTGTTGACAGCGCTTCAGCTATAGCAATAGCATTCGGAATGAGTGAAACATTGGTAGGTTTAACCATTGTTGCAATAGGTACCTCTTTACCGGAACTTGTAACTTCAATCACTGCTTTAAAGAAAGGAGAAAATCAGCTGGTCATAGGTAATGTGATTGGATCAAACATCTTCAACATTCTGTTTGTATTGGGTGCAAGCAGTGCCATAAGCGCAATACCTCTTGACTCAAGCATGATTATAGACGTCATATTCATGATATTCGTTACAGTATTGTGCTTCATATTCGGTAAAACACAGGACAAATACGATAAAAAAGAAGGTGCGATTTTAATATCATTATTTGTTGTCTATATGGCCTTCGCAATCTGGAGAAATTATTTCCCTTTTTAATTCACAGGCCTTGCAGACATTTGATGAAGTCGGCTCACCACAGACTTCACATTCATTCAGGCTTGTTGAAATATCATTTTCAAAAGTTAAAATCTTTTGAAATGATTCCATCACATTATTTTTTATTCCAGGATACTTATCCTCATTAACGTTTAAAAATTCCTTGATTTTAGCCCTTAGGGACAGATCCAACTAAGGACACTCATCCAGGTGAATGTCAATGTCATTCAATATTGCCCACATGCCCACTTCCTTCCCGGGAGTGTTCCACAACGGCTTGATTCTTGGAACCAGTTTCGGATGAATCACATCGAGTTCAGGCCCGAATTTGGAAAACTTTATAGTGTCACCGCGAGCAAAGCTCATCAAAAATGATTGAATCTCATCATCAAGATTATGTCCCGTTGCTATTTTGCATGCTCCCAGTTCATAAGCCGTTTTATTTAAAATATTTCTTCTGAAAACACCGCATGGGATGCAGGCGCTTTTAAAATCCTGATAAATGTCATCCAGGCAAAAGCCCTCTTCATCCTTAAAAGATTTTTGTACAAGCTCAACATCCAGTTGGCGAGCATTGTTTACGGCAGAATCAATTCCATGCTGCCTGTATCCTTCAATTCCCTCATCAACGCTGATGGCAACCATGTCAAAATCCAAAAATTGCTGATAATTCTTTAGGGCATGCAGAGTCAATACACTGTCCTTTCCTCCTGACAGCGCAACGGCAATCAATTCGCCTTCCTTAATTAAATCATAATCAGAAATTAAAGCATTGATTCTTGTAAAAATCTTTTCGTTGAATTCTTCCTTGTTTAATTTTACCATTACTAAATTAATTTATAGAAAGATAAATAAATAATTTTACCAGGTGAAAAAAATGATTACATGTGATTTCGCAATACTGCCTGTCGGAACCGAGACTACCGAATGCAAGGATTATGTGACTGCCGCTGTCCAGTCAATTAAGGATTCAGGACTCAATTACCAGTTGACCGGAATGGGAACACAGATTGAAGCTGAAAACTTAACTGAATTATATGAAGCAATAGCAAATGCACAGGAAGCAATATTCAAGTTAGGTATCGGCAGAGTTTATACAGTTATAAAAGTTGATGACAGAAGAGATGTTGAAAACCGAACTCTGAACGCTAAAGTTGACACAGTTAATGAAATGTTAAAATGAAAAAAAAAAGAAGTTAGAATTTAATCTAACTCATCGGAAGCCTTTTTAACGGCTTCTATTACCAAATCCAAATCTTCATTGGTTAGGGAAGGATGAACCGGAAGGGAAATAACATTGTCTGCAGCAAGTTCAGCATTTGGACAATTTCCTTCAATTCCCAATGTTTTGTAAATTGGTTGATTGTATAATGGAATCGGATAATGAATGCCTGTTCCCACACCGCAATCGTTAATGATATCTACCCAATCATCCCTATCGCCTTTTTCTACTCTGATTGTGTACTGGTGATATACATGTTTTGCTTCCGGAGCGCAGAACGGAGTGATTACTCCATCGACATCTTTCAAACCGTTGTTTAAATATGCGGCATTTGCGATTCTTTTATCGTTGAAGCCGTCAATCTTATCCAATTGCGCAAGACCGATGGCCGCTGAGATGTCTGTCATTCTGAAGTTGTATCCGATATAGTCATGATGATATCTTACGGTAGCTCCATGGGCTCTGAATATTTTGGCGTTATCTGCCAAATCCTCATCATCGGTTGTGATGATTCCTCCTTCAGAGGTTGTCATGTTCTTTGTAGGATAGAAACTGAAACAGGACATGTCTCCCATGCTTCCAACCTTTTGGCCATTGTAACATGCGCCATGCGCCTGAGCAGCATCTTCTATTACAGTCAAACCGTATTTTTCTGCAATCTCATTGATTCTCTCCATATTTGCTGATTGACCATATAATTGAACCGGCAGAATCGCTTTGGTATTTTCAGTTATCACCTTTTCAATGGAATCCGGATCGATTGTATATGTCTCAAGGTCTATATCTGCAAATACAGGCTTTGCGCCAGTGTACAATATTGAGTTTCCGCTTGCAATGAATGTAAACGGAGTGGTTATCACTTCATCGCCTTCGCCAATTCCACATGAAAGCAATGCAACATGCAATGCGGCGGTTCCTGAGTTAACGGCAATACCATATTCTGCTCCAACCCATTCTGCAAAGTATTCTTCGAATTCCTCTACTTTAGGGCCTTGAGCAATCATGCCTGATTTTAGAACTTCAACCACATTTTCTATTTCTTCATCTCCAATTATCGGTTTTGCGATAGGAACTTTAATATTTGACACTTTAATCACCAATAAGATTTAAATTTACAATAATAATATTTAAATTTAATAATATTTAAAACATTACTTAGATTAATTTAAAAAAAAGAGTGAAACAAATGGATGAATATAAAATTAAAAGTATTGAAGAGGGATTGACAAAAATCGAATTTCCGGAATTCGATAAGATTTCATCTGAAGCACCGGTATTCTATAATCCCCACATGGAACTAAACAGAGATTTATCCATACTTGCAATCCAAGTATTTCAAAAACAGGAAGAGCGAGAAATAAACATTTGCGATTTATTCGGAGGAAGCGGAATCCGTGGCGTTCGCTATAAAAATGAGATTGACGGAGTTGGCAACGTTTGTATAAATGACATCAGTGAAGTTGCAAACCATTATGAAAGACACAACATCGCACTGAACAATTTAGAGGATATTGAAGTACACCAACATGACGCAAGCATGTTTTTGAGGATGAAAAGAGGAGAATTCGATGTTATAGATATTGATCCGTTCGGAACCCCTTCACCATTTCTTGACTCAGCAGGATACTGCGCCCGCAGAAAATCACTGCTGTGCGTAACCGCTACAGACACTTCAGCATTATGCGGAACATATAAGGAACCGTGCATTCGAAAATACAACGCCAAACCTTACAAAAGCGAGTACTGCCATGAAACAGGCATAAGGATATTGGCAGGATTTGTTGCATTGACACTTGCAAAATACGCAAAGTGCATTGAAGTCAAGATGTCCCACAGCACTGAACACTATATGAGATTGTACATTTACGTAAAGAAAGGTTCCAAAAGAACTGATGAATCACTGGAAAATATGGGATATATCAGTCATTGTAAAAATTGCCTGCACAGGCAGACAAGCCTTGGACTTGCAAGTTCAATCGAGGATACCTGCCCAGTCTGCGGTGAAAAGCTAATTCATGCAGGTCCTTTATGGTTGGGAGACATTCAGGACAGTGAATTTATTAAAAAAATGATTGAAGAAGTAGAATACAAAAAAATAAATACTGAAAAGCAAGCATTGAAGTTGCTGAACAGCTGCTTAACCGAAGCCGATGCCCCAGCAACATTCTATGACGTTCACAAAATCTGCAAATCCCTGAAAATCAGTGCACCAAAACTGGACCTGATTTTTGATGAAATTGAAAAAGAAGGGTTCAAGGCCGTTAAAACACATTATAGTCCAATAGGAATAAAAACTGATGCCAGCATTAAAGACATTCAAAATGTACTTCTTAAATTATGCGAAGACGAATAAAGATTTTTTAAAAATATCCTTGAATTTTAGAATGTAATGTAAAAATTATTGAAATTAATGGACATTGATAAAAAAATAAAAAATTACCAATAAACTTAATATTTAATATTTCATTTTTAACTAAAAATTATAAAAAAATTAGAATAAACTACAAATAATTAGGAATACTTTTAAATATTATGAACAATACAATAATGTATAATATTATTTGCAGTTGAAAAAAACTAATAATTGAAATTAATATAAGGGAGATAATATAATGGTAAAAACTAAAGACAATGTCATAAAACTTGACGACACAGACATTAACATTCTTAAAATCATTAATGAAGATGTTAGAACATCTTACAGGCAAATATCCCGAAGTCTAGATGTTTCTGTAGGTACTGTTCACAACCGTATTGACAAAATGGTCAAATCAGGAGTAATCAAAAAGTTCTCCCCTGTAATCGACCATGAAAAATTAGGATTCGTCCTAACCACCATTATCGGCGTTAGAGTAAAAGGTGGAAAACTCAAAAATTGGGAAGAAAAGACATTCTTCAATAAAAATGTCGTTGGTATTTACGATGTTACCGGTGAATACGATGCATTTTTAATTGCTAAATTCAGAAACACCAATGAATTGAACGCATTCATCAAAGAATTGTTAAAAGACCCAATTATAGAAAGAACCTATACTCAAACAGTATTGGACGTTATTAAAGAAGATATGGGATCTTCAAACATCTTATAAAATTCCATAAGCAGTACAATATTTACTGCTTTAAACTATTTTTATTATTATTGAACATGTGTTAAAATTAAACTCTAATTTTATCAAAATTTTGTAAAAAAACTTATTTTTTGAAGGCGATTTCAAAAATTTGCTCAAACAACATAATTATAAATATATAAATAAAAAGACATAACAAATATACTTATATTCTAATAAAAATTTCGAGGTTATTAAATTGGCTGTATGCTTACCCGACACACAAGACGATGCTCCAAGTATACCTATTAAGTTAACCAGAGTAGGTGTGACCGGAGTTAAGAAACTATTGCAATTAGAAAGGCAAAACAAAAGACCTATAATATTACTGCCTACTTTTGATGCATTTGTGGACTTACCAAATGATCAAAAAGGGGTGCACATGTCCAGAAATCCAGAAGCAATCAGCGAAGTTCTAGAAGCTGCCGCTGAAGATTCAACTGTGGATGTGGAATCATTATGTGCTAAAATTGTTGACTGCATGATGACAAAACACGAATATGCAAAACGTGTTGAAATATCAATGACTACAGACTTTATGTTCATGAGAGAGTCACCAGTGACCAAAAAGAAAAGTCAAGAAATGGCTAAGCTAAAAGCAAAGGCCGTTGGCCTAAGAGATGATGACGGTAATGTCAGCATCAGAAAAAGTATCGGTGCTGAAGTCATTGGGATGACTGTTTGTCCTTGTGCACAAGAATCTGTGCGCGAATCAGATAAAAATAAATTATTAGAATTTTTGGATGAAGAAACAACACAAAAAGTGTTGGATACTGTCACTTTTGCTTCACACAATCAGAGGGGAGTTGGAACATTACTTATGGAAGTTCCGGAAGACAAATACGTTAAAGCAGAAGACCTTATTGACATTATTGAAACATCCATGAGTTCTCCAGTGTGTGAATTATTGAAAAGGCCTGACGAAAATGCAACCGTCCTGAATGCTCACAGAAAACCTGTTTTTGTTGAAGACTGTGTGAGAAACATGATGGAAATGATTGCAAACAAATACTCCGATTTCCCTGACGACACATTAATTACATCACGTCAGGAAAACCATGAAAGTATTCACAGGCACAATGCATATGCAGAAAAGGTAACCACAATGGGAGAACTTAAAGAAGAATTAGGCATTAAATAGGATTTGATTCAATGAAAAAAACTTATGAAATTGCAGGACAAGTCATGGGATTTTTTGATGCATTCAAAGGGTCCAGACCTGCGATTGACAATGACAGAATTTTGATTGTCCGAGGAAGATCCAGAAAAGCAATCCCTCTTGATGATTTTGATGCCAAACTCACCGAAATTGGTGAAATCCTTGGCGGAACCGAGTTGGCACCGGATTCAGATAAGCTAGATGAAATCCTAAAAGAGGGTGACAAAAACATACAGGAAAGCAAGATAACTACTAATTCAGTAGATTCACACGGATTCATGAGAGTTCAGGAAGACCTGGAGTCCATGGGACTTGTAGTCGAATACAAAATATTCGAGCTTCCAAGCTTTGACGTCATCATTGCAATCTGGGAAGACAAAAACGAAATTCCTCCTCTTTATGTAGAGGTTACCGTATCTGAGCATATAAATTAGCATGACAACTATAACTAAAGAAGGTATTCTCCAGATATTGACTGCAACAGACAGTGAAATAATTGATTTCATGGCTGAAACCGCAAAATATAGGGAGAATAATCTCATTACTTTTTCTAAAAACATTTTCATACCATTGACTGAAATCTGCAGAAATGACTGCGGATACTGCAATTTTAAAAAGAATCCCACAGATCCAAAAGCGATAATTCTTAAAACCAAAGAAGAAATCTTAGCTGATTTGAAGGAAGCCGAAAAGTATGGCTGCACTGAAGCATTGTTTGCCTTTGGAGAAGATGCGGATGAAGAGGAAATCGTTCAAATCAAGCTTAAGGAATACGGCTATGACAAAATGATTGACTATATCGTTGACGTCTGCCGGATGACCTTGGATGAAACCTCATTGCTTCCCCACACTAACGGAGGCAATTTCAGTTATGAAGATTTGAAACGCTTGAAGGAAGTTAATGCATCAATGGGTTTGATGCTTGAAAACTCTTCAAAAAGACTGATGGAACTTCCTGCACACAACAAAAGTCCCGGCAAAAATCCGGAACTTAGAATAGAAACCATTGAAAATGCAGGAAAGCTTAAGATTCCATACACCACAGGCATTCTAATTGGAATTGGAGAAACAAAAGAAGAAATTGCCGAATCGCTTTTAACCATCAGAGACATTTATGACAGATACGGGCACATCCAGGAAGTCATCATCCAAAACTTCACACCAATTCTAGGAATTGAAATGGAAAGCTGGGCCGAACCAAGCTTTTTGGATATGGTGCGAACAGTAATTGCAGGAACTCTGCTGTTCAAGGATACTGACATCAGCATACAGGTGCCTCCGAACTTAAACAAGGATACCGCCCAAATATTCCTGTTATGCGGTGCTGATGACTGGGGAGGAGTCTCACCGGTAAGCCCAGACTTTGTAAACATCACTTCACCATGGCCTGGAATCGATGAACTTGAAAAGCTAACGCAGGATGCAGGATTTGAATTGACCGAAAGACTGTGCGTTTATGAAAAATACATTAACGATGACTGGCAAAGCGCATACGTTTTAGAAAAAATAGCTAATCTATCCGAGCATCAATAACAACATGTTCCACACCAGGAGCATATTTCTTTATTCTATTTACTTTTAAGATTTCAACATCGCGATTGCCTGCCTGGGCAACGATTCTTTCAATCGGCCGAGTATCCATCAGCTTTTCGGGAACAGTTTCATGATAGTGCAGAATTCCCCCTTTGTTCAGGCTATCGATGGCCACCTTAAGATAGTGATGTGTTGTTTTGACATATCCCATGACTATGCGGTCCGCCTTATATTGAGGAGTGACCTGCATGCAATCCCCCAAAATCGGAGTGATATTGTCAATCCTGTTCAATTTGATGTTTTCGCACAGGTAATGATAGGAATTGGGATTTATTTCTATTGCATAAACATTCTCGGCATTTGAATGAACCCCAATAGGAATTGAAAAGTAACCAATGCCTGCAAACATGTCAATTACGGTTTCACCATCCTCAACCAGTTTGGCAATCCTCAGGCGTTCGTTATTGTTGCCTTTAGACCACATTACCTTAGCCAAATCCAACTTAAACAGGCAGCCATTTTCTTTGTTTATTGTCTCTGTTTCGCTTCCAAAAAGAATTTTATAAACCGGCTCCCTTTTAGTGCCTTGAATATGGCCTATTTTCATGATTGTTTTGACATTATGTTTTTTTGACAGATTCAAATAATCATCATTACCGTAACTGCTATCCAAAATTAGAATATCGCCGATTTTTTTATATTTCATTTAGACACCTTTTGAAAGAAAAGTTTATATATGCAAATAGCTAATATTAATATTGTTAGTTTATACTAAT
>NZ_CAMVPN010000063.1 GCF_947169325.1 uncultured Methanobrevibacter sp.
GTTGTACCTTGCGTATATGTCCGCCGGCAGGTAGGTGGAACGGATGTGGCCTAAATGGCATGGCCCATTTGCATAAGGAAGTGCACATGAAATAAAAATCTTTGACATTTATCTAATCTCCTTAACTATTTTAAACATGATATAATTATGTAATTTATATATTATAAAGTATTATTTTTTAACAGTGTTATATTAAGCAGAAGTGAATTTGAAAATTAAAAAAAAATTTATTTGTGAAAATTTGGTGAAAAAGAACATTATCAAATAATAACGGAAAATGAATTAATTTAAACTAATATAATATATTTTTAAAAACATAATTTGAGGATTTGAAAAGGAAATTCTTGAGGGTGAAAGAAATTTCACCCGCCATCACCCCATTTCCAACAAAAAAGCAATATTGATTTTAAAAATGAGTTATCTATTTAATGAATGAAATAAAAAGTTAAGAACATGGCTGAAGTATCATATATCAACCCATTGTCAAACGAAGGAAGACAGATCATCAGACAGTACGGTGACTTAAACCAGATTTTTGAGGAGGATGAATCCTTAATCGACATTATCATCCACACCACAAACCAGAGAATCTCAGATGACAGCATCATTCCAAAATCATACCATGACCTTGCAATAAAACGCATGCAATGGGCAATCGAGAAAAAGAACAACAAAAACTACACCCAGGCCGAATTCGAATACCTCACAAACGACAACCTATTCATGCAGGATGTAGTCACCTTTCACATATTATGCCAGGCCATAGCTATCCAGTTCAACACAGGCTCACGTGAGACAAGACTCTTCGTCGAGTCCCAGGGAACACTGATTATGGAGAGACTTGCAAAAATACCTCCAATGTCCAGGGCTGAAATCATCGATGAAGTGTTGGAAGAAGTTAAAACAGACGGAGCGATACACTGGAAATCCCTAAGGGACGTTGTAGCAACCAAAAAGCTCAAGCTTACAGATTTATTGATTGACAACGGAGAAATCATTCTCCAGCAGGACGACTTTCTGGGCAGGTTTGCAGACAAGTTCACCGACAGAAGCCCGGAGAGAATGTATGGAATACTTATCGGTGACAGCGTCAAGGAACAGATCCTGTCAAGACTCATCATGCAGAAAACAGAAGAATACATTGCAAGAATCAAGGAAATGTCTGCAAGAATCGAAATACACCCTGCAATACTGAAAATAGGTGAAGAATTAAAGGATTTCATCCCTGAAGAAATCGGAAAATACAACCAGTATTATGCGGGAAGCGGAGGAATCTACGGAACAGTTCAAGCCGGAAAACTTAACCCTGAAGCGTTTCCACCTTGCATAAAATCAACAGTTGAGGGAGTCTCATCAGGCGGGCGTAACGATGCAATCGTGCTTCTTTTAACATCATTTGCTTCATATGCAAGATT
This sequence comes from uncultured Methanobrevibacter sp., assembly GCF_947169325.1. Classification (GTDB taxonomy): domain Archaea; phylum Methanobacteriota; class Methanobacteria; order Methanobacteriales; family Methanobacteriaceae; genus Methanocatella. Next base: position 1,416 of record NZ_CAMVPN010000063.1, read on the forward strand.
GTATCCGAGAATATTCGCATCAGACGAATCCGTCAAGGTGTCAGATATGGACCCTGATTTGTCAATCACTGAAAATGAAATCCTGCCTTTGATATTTGACGCTGCAGACAACTGTACACCACCATTATTTGAAGACCAGCCTCAGGAAAAAATCAACATCATTTCAAAATTAGGCTTCGGAATGCATGATCGGGTAGACATCAACCATGAGGGCGAAACCAAATGGTACACTCCGATGAGCTGCGAGAAAATTAAGATTCACCTGCCTAACCTGTGCCATCCGGACAAGTCATGCAAAGGAATAAACAATCCGCTGTCCTGTTACGGACGCAAGAAGTTCCAGTTGGACAAGGAAGCTCCTAAAGACTAGACTGGGAAAACTGAAACGGATTGTGATCCTCATAGATTGCATCATAATACCTGTTTAAAATCTTTGATTCCCACATGTTATAGTTGGCGCGTTCCTCTTTTTCAAAGTTATATGCCAGAATTCCTATAGTGCGCTCATACTCGTCAATGCCCTTCTTTTCGCAGAAATCAGTTATGATGTCGGGAACGTAATCGCACGGGTCATCACTGCTGAAGTCAAGAAATTCCTCATATTCGCTTTTGGAGAAGAAATCCTGTTCGCTTACAGGCTCCTCATGAGATTCAATAGTAAACAGTTCAATGTAGATTTCAGTGGCCATATGCAGCTGATTGAAATCAACACCCAAACCGTAAACATTGCCTGTCTCAAGGTTCAAGACAGTGTGGCCTGTCTTTATGCCTGGCAGCCAATTGTCATAAGCCGGCTTTACGATGTCTTCAGGTGACAGTCCCGACAGGACAGTCTTTAAGTGTTCAACCCCAATCACTTCAACAAATTCGTTCATGTGGTTATATTTAAAAATAGAGAATAATAAAGTTATCCAAAAAATGAGCAGAATCTTATAAATGGAGGAAAATTATCATTATATGAATGATAATTTTCGCAATGAAAAAATCTTCCAAACTATGAAGTTTAACAATGTTTGTCATGAAACCATGTGAACAATACTATTCACACAGCCATATAATATATAAAAATCATGATAAATAAACTTATTTGTGAAAGTGCACATCCGTGCAAAACCGCACTTGCCAAATTAATATATACTTTAAAAATAAACTTATAATCATGTTTTCTAAAGCTACAATAAAAGAGCGAAGACAATACTATCGTGAAGAATGGGACCCGAAAGACCTGCCTTCATTCATCGCCACCGACATAAAGAAGCGGGAGTTCGGTTTTGACCATAACGGCAGAGGCCCTAACGACAGATACAAAGTCTTTAGAGGAACAGAGTCCCTTCGTAAATTCCTTCGATACAAGGCTCCTTTTGCAGCATACATTTCCGTTGCATTCTACAACAACCCAAAAAGAAGGGAAGATTGGCTTAAGGCAGAATACATCTTCGATGTTGATGCTAAAGACATTCCAATCAGGTCATGTCAATGTGACGGAGTGTGCGAGATATGTCTTGGTGAAGCTTTAGAAATAGTCAACAACCTTATAGACACTCTTGAATCTGATTTGGGCCTTAAAAACATTCATCTCATCTATTCCGGACGTGGATATCACATCAGGATTCTTGATAAGGAGATGATGGGGGCAAACAGCGAACTGAGATCTGAAGTCCTCAAGTATGTTGCGGGTGCCGAGGTTCCGAAATCACATTTCATGAACTCTGAAATATCAAACCAAAGCTTCAACTTTGAGCATTTCACAATTCCTGTGGGATATTCCAAGATATTCACAGACAAGGTCAAGTTCAACGTTCAGCATCTGGTCGGGAATGAAAAGATTGACGGAATCAATCCAAAGCTCATGAAGGACATCGTAGCTTCAAGACATCACCTTGAAAACGACAATTGGGGTTTGTTTAAAAAGGACATCGGCCCTAGAAGATACAAGAATCTTGTTGAAGCCATGGCAAGAGTGAATCTTGCAACAATTGATGCAAAGGTTACAATAGACTTGAAACGTATCCTGAGACTTCCTTCATCACTACACTCAAAGGTAAGCATGAAATGCATGGAAGTTAAAGACAGGGAAACCTTCGATCCGTTTGACAAGGCAGTTCCTAAATTCGTTTATGAGAGAAAAGGAATTTAAAAAAAAAGATTAAAAAAGCAGAAGATGACTTCTACTTTCTTACAATTATTTTTACTGTTTTTGTTATGGCCTTATAGTAAGCGTTTCCGGAATATTTGATGGTCGCCTTGAAAGTGCCAGTTTTTGTGAGTTTTTTGAGGTTTAGAGTCACTTTTCCTTTTGAATTGGTTTTTCCGGAGTATGTCTTACCTGCAACCTTTAAGGTTACCTTCTGATTTTTGAGGATTTTGTTTTTGCTGTTCTTTAATGTCAAGGTATATTTTTTGGTTGCCTTTACCTTATATGACTTTTGAGACGCAATAATCTTGGAAGCCATCTTTTTGACTGTTACAGAGGTATAAGCAACTTTGCTTCCGACATTTACCTCAACATTATAATATCCAGGAACGAAATTGCAGTTGAATTTCACATAACCGTTGCTGTCGGTAGTCACATCATAGAAGTCTGTGAGGAAGTAGTTTGCATCATAGAATTCCACATACACTCCTTGCTTGACCAGCGGTTTTCCATTCAAGTCAGTGACTCTGATTTGCAACTTATTTGAATCGCTGTAAGTTTTAGACAGGCTTTTTACAGTTATCTTGCATTGTGTTTCGGTAACTGTAAGTTTTGAATACTTTTCCTCGCCTGTAACCGGATTTGTAATTAAAACATCATATGTGCCAGGATTTAAAACGACATCACTCATTGCAACACCGTTGCTGTTTGTTGTTGCGATGTATGAACCTACATCGATTTGGAATGTTGCATCCTTATTTAAAACAGGCCTTCCGTCCTTGTCCAGGAATTTGGCAGAAACGTTTGCATGTTCAAAGTCAACAGTTGAATCCTCAGCAATGATTGTTGATTTGACTGTTACCTTGGATGAAACTGATTCACCGCCATATTTGGAAATGAAGGTATAGGTTCCAGGATATAGCTTGACAATGATTGAAGCAACACCGTTGACATCGGTAGTAAGATCATAGACCTCATCATCAACTGTTAGCTTTACGTCGGCATTGTAGACAGCCTGATTGTTTTTAAAGACAGTGACGTTGTAGACGTCAAACTTGCCATAATACATTGTCATGTCCTTGGCTGTCAATTTGATTGTGTCCTTTACTGTGGTGAATCTGATTGTAGATGAGGTTGCTGAAGCGTAATATGTATTTCCATTGTATTTTGCATATGCTGAGTGTGTTCCCTGAGCCAGGGTAGTCAGATACAGGCTTGCAGAACCGTCAATGATTTTTACAGTATGTGTCTCATCGCCAACAGTGAAAACAACATTGCCTGTTGCATCTGAAGGAAGAGTGGCCTTAAGATTAACTGAACTTCCGGTGACTGAACTTGTTATTGTGATTTCAGGAGCGGCCTTGTTGATTGTCAGCCTGAATTTTCTCTGCTCTTCTGTCACAGGGTTTTTGACAATGACATTGTAAGAACCTGGAGCATAGTCAAGGTCCACTGCCGCAAGACCGTTGCCGTTGGTGGTTGCATAAAATGTCAGTCCACCTATTTCAAATGAAGCCACCTTATTTGAAACTGCTGCACCGTTTGAATCCAGAAATGTTGCAGCAATTCTTGTTGAAGGATATGTTGAGCTCATGTCACTTGCTGTGATTGTGCTTTTGACAGTGACTTTTGATTTGACTGAAACGTCATCATATCCGCAGACAAACTCATATGTTCCCGGATCCAATTCAATTGCAATGGAAGCTATACCCTTTGAGTTTGTTTTAAACTCATATGCATTGTTTCCCATCTTAAGGGTGATGATTTCATAAGCCGCCTGGACATTATTTTTATATAATGCGATGTTATAGTTGCCTCCATAATATACTGTGGAATTAGGGGCAATTATAGTGATTGTTTCCTTGTCTGAGACTGTGAATTCTATTGTTTGGGATTTTGCTGAATAATAGTTGCTGTTGCCGTCGTATCGGACATATGCGGAATATGTTTTAACTTCCATATCGCTTAAAATCAGACTTGCAAAACCATTGCTGATTGTTCTTGAATATTCTTCATTTCCAATGACGAAAACAAAATTTCCAGTGACACCAGAAGAGATATTGGCAGATAAAGTAACTTTTTTGCCGATGACTGAACTTCCAAGTGAAATTGTTGGAGTTGCCTTGTTGATAGTCAAATTGAATTTCTTTTCCTCTCCTGTGGCCGGATTTCTGGCAATAACCTTGTAAGTTCCAGGACCGTAATCAAGAGTTATAGCTGCAAAACCGTTGCGGTCAGTGGTTGTCCCAATAAGCAGCCTTCCTATTTCAAATGTCACTTCATTATTTGAAAGGGCTGCTCCATTCGTATCAAGGAATGTTGCACTGGCCTTTGCTGAAGGATATGTGCCGCTCATGTCACTTGCAGTTATTGTTGTTTTTACAGTGACTTTTGATGAAACTGACAAACCGCCATATTCTGTTACAACGTCATAGATTCCCACATCAAGATTCAAATCAACGCTTGCCCTTCCGTTGGAATCGGTAGTGACAGTGTGCAGTTCATCTCCGATTTTAACCTTAACGCTCATGTCGCTTAAGGCGACACCGTTATTGGTCAGTTTGACTGTGAACTTGTCGGAACTTCCATAGTACTTGACGACATCAGCCGCATCGATTGTGACGGATGAATCCGCTTTAACTACATTGAAGTTGAAACTGATGACATTGGACTCGTAGATGTTGTTTTTGTATTGGGCGGACATTGCATAACTTCCCTCCTTATCAATGCTGACTTTAAGGCAAGCCTGACCGTTGTCAACCAATGCATAATATTTCTTGGAGTTAATGTCAAATGTGACCAACCCTCCGCTTATCTTGGAATCTGAGAATCTGACGTTTATGCTGACCTCATCATTTAAAATGACACTTGTAAATGGAGTTGCTGAGATTGTAACCTTTTCCATGCTTAACGGAGTGGTGAATGCCTTTATGCATGCAATGTGCAGTGAGCCGTTGATGAGAGTCTTGTCCAAATCCCACCATGACTTGCCGTCATAATAGAATGAAATACCCTCAGTACCAAAGTATTTAACACCATAGTCCCCATATGAAAGAGGAATGTATTTGGTGCCCTTGTTGTTGATTTTGAAGACAACTGAAAACTCGTCGCCTTTGGAAAGCCTGATTTTTTCTGTGAGCGGAATGGTATAGTATCCTGCAGGACTGTATCCATTTTGAGTCAATACCAGTGAATCCTTGTGATAAACGAATATTGTATAGTCTGTAGGGTCCCTGAAGAATGTGGAAACCGCAGCAAGGTTCTCGTTATCCATTGCCCAGAACACGTTTTTATACATGACTGAGTCTATGTCTGTTTCATAGAGGTCGTTTATGGCATAGATGTCGTACTGGTAGTTTCTAACGTAAGTTTCTGTATTGTTGAATACAAAGGTATAGACATAGTTTACGTTTGCGGACAGGTATTGGTTCATGAACGGTCGCTCGTAGGACATGTAAGAGAATCCTGCATCTTCCCAATCTGTTCCCCAACTGTTTTTGAAAATCCATGCTCCTTTGGTGTAGTTGCCTGAATAATCCTCACCATTGTAGTTGTCATCCCATCCGACAAGGCATATTGTGTGATATCCTGTTATGAACTTTACGCTGACTGTGACTGCACCATAGTCCATGATTGCCCTTTTTATGGCGTCATTGTCTGATGAATCCTTACGCACAGGTATGCAGTAGATGTTTGGAACCTGTATGAGCGGATCGTAGATTTCTGATAGGAATGCGAAGTCATCGAATGTGTCATCGCTGTCATTTATAGGTCCCAGCCAGCTTGCAATATAACTGAAAAGCATCGGTTCGTTTCCGCCGTCATCAGGATCGCCCTTGGTTCCGAATATGGAATACCATGTCATCAGATTCTTTATGTTCTGTTCTGAAAAGTCATATGTGATTCCGGTTGCCTTTTTTAGACATGCTTCCAAGGTTGCAAGTGCTCCGAATGCCCAACATGAACCGCTGTCTCCCTGGTCTTTAACTGGAGTGATATAACCGTAATCTCTTGAATCATATTTTGAAGGCAAAGCGCCCTCTGATGCGGGAGAGTAGCTGATGATTGGAGCTACAATATTGCTTGCAACATCATATCTGGTGAATTCATCTTCGCTGTTTACTATGTAGAAATCGCTTCCTGAATATGCTTTGGAATTTGTGAATGTGGCTGTGGAATTGTTTATGATTGAAGCCACAAGGGAGCAGTAGATTGCCCCTCCGTAATATGCCTCAGAGTTGATGAACTGAGTATGGTCAAGATTTAAGACCCCGTACATGTCATATACCGCACCGCCGTAGCCAGCATAGCTGTCAGTGAATGTAGAGTAACTCAATATCAAATCACCTTTGAGGCTGCAGACAGACCCTCCGTAAAATGCCTGTGCATTTTTAAATTCACAGTTGGTGATGTTGGCATTGCTTTTTTCTGTGTAAACTGCACCGCCTTCACCCATTAATGAAATGCATCTTCTGAACTTGACGGAATTCAAATAAAGGTCAGATGACCTTATGGCCACAGCCCCTCCGAAACTGGATGATGTTGAATAATCAATGTCTGAGTAGTAAATGCCCAAATCACTGTCTACACAATAGATTGACCCCCCATGTGAAGCGGAGTTGTTTGAAAAATATGATGCGGAAACTGTCAAGTCCGAATTGATGGCATATATGGAACCCCCTCCACGAACAGCACGCGAATTGTAAAACTGAGATCCTCTGATTTCAAGGCAGGTAGAGTTACAGGCAATGGCACCGCCATACAATGCAGCGTTATCTGCAAACATGCAGTTGTTGATGTATACGTAATTGAGGTATTCGTCAGGTGAGACGCTGACAATGACTCCGCCGTAAGAGGAATTGAAATCGTCATCCTCATCATGCAATATTGAAGGGATGCGGTATCCTGTAAATCCAACGCTGTTCTGGAAAACCACATTGTTGGCTGTCAGTGTTCCCTTATTGTAGATGTGGACATTGTCGAATGTGATGTTTTCCAAATCAAGCCTATAGCCCTGATTTACTGTGAATGTGAACATGTTTGTTGAGGTTGTCCTGAAAATCGCATCTGAACTCTCACCTATTAGCCTTACGTTGCCTTTGCTGAGAGTGTATGCGCTAGTGGAATATTCATAAATTCCGTTTGCAAAATAAGCGGTCTGCCCGTTGGCAAGCCTTGAAGAATAAAATTTGTTGTAGGGATTGTTTATTGAACCGTCCCCGTCCTTTGTAGCTGATGCATCAAAATAAACTGTGCCTGAAGCGGCCAATACATCATCGTTTTGTATTAATGTCTTATTGTCTGATTCATGCGTCGTGGACAAGTCCTGCGACACGATATCCTGTGAAATTATATCGCCGGTTGCATTTCCATCGCTTGCACTTACTGAAGAGATGCACAGGAAAATGCAGAGCACTGTGAAAATGACCAGCAATCCCTTTTTATGATTCATGATTATACTCCAATTTTTTTAATTGATATATAATCTGTTCAAACTACTATTAATTAATTATCATTAAAGAAAAAGCTTTACGGAAAAAAGAGTTTTGTGAATCTATTCGGATTCAAGGCATTTGCCGATAATCTTTTGTGAAATGACCTCAATCGGGTCGTCGCCTGAAACAACATTCCATTCATATGTCACGTTTTTGGTTCTGGAACGTACCTTTATAAGTGATTCAAGGCTGTCAAACATCTCTTCATTATCACCGCGTGATTCTATCCTTCTTTTGGACTCTTCTGGAGACACGTCCAAAAAGAACATGCAGTCCGATTTCGGAAGAAGAAACGAAACTATCTTATATACTAGAACGTTTATGCCGTTTGGAAGGTAGGCCACTGCCATGGTGTATCTTGAAAATATCACGACATCGGTGTCCTTGTTGTAATAGTACTTGCGAACTGACCTTATTGCATCAAGGCCAAAATAAACTGTGGCTTTGAGGTGATTCCATTTTCCTTTCTTTAGAAGTGCCATCTTTGATTTTCTGCCGTATCTGTTATCGCAGCACGGATGGGAACGTATTGTAACGTCCCGGCCTCTTGCCCTATACATTTCTGCAAGCAGTTCAACCTGTGTGTCCTTTCCTGATCCGTCCAGTCCGTCAATGACGATGAATTTCTTCATGTTATCCCCTATTCAATCGGGTAGAATTCGGTATATGTGGAATTTCTCTCTATCGGATTTCTTCCCAAATCCCTGACCATTTTGCTTAAGGTTTCGATTGACGCTTCAACACCATCCGGAGCGCCTGATGCTTCTGAAAGCTCGTCACCGCCTAATGTTCCTCCCAGATCATTGGCACCTGCCATAAGTGAAACCTGCGCAAATCTGAAGCCCATCTTCACCCATGAAACCTGGATGTTCGGTATGAGGTCCCTGAGCATCAGCCTTGAAACGGCATAGAGTTTCAGATCCTGAGTTCCTGTGGCTCCAAGGTTTGACTGGCCTTCCAAAAAGATTGGGGAAAACTCGTGCATGAATGTCATTGGGATGAATTCCGTGAATCCACCTGTATCCTCCTGAATCTGTCTGATAATGTCGATATGCTCTACCCTTTCTGCCAATGTCTCGACGTGTCCGTACATTATTGTAGCTGATCCTACAATTCCGACTTCCTGGGCTGTCTTAATGATGTCAATCCATTCTGCCACGCTTACCTTTTCGGGACATATTATTTCCCTTGAGCGGTCTGTAAGTATCTCAGCGGCAGTTCCGGGCAATGTGTCAAGCCCCGCCTTTTTGAGGATTTCAAAACCTTCGGCAATGTCGATTCCTGAAACCCTACATGCATCGCGAACCATTGTCGGTGAAAAGCCGTGTATTGCAACGTCGGGATGGGCGTCCTTGAGAAGTGTCAGGAGATGTTCGTAATATTCTATGTCTGCATCGGGAAGCACCCCTCCCATGAGTGTGAATTCACGAGCGCCGTTTGCAACTGCACCTTCGGCCTTTTTTAGAATCTGCTCATCGTTGAGTATATATGATTCAGGGTCATCGGCATCCTTTCCGAATGCGCAGAATCCGCATCTGACCTGGCAGATGTTTGTAAAATTGATGTTGCAGTTGTTGATGAATGTAACATCATTTCCAGAAATTTTTTCCCTTAAAAAATCAGCGGTTGCAAGCAACGGATGCAAATCGGCTCCGTTAATGTTCATAAGATGATTGGCTTCCTCAACTGTTATGGATTCATCCAATGCATTTGTCAGAATTCTTTCCGTTTTAGAAGAAATCGGCAGTTTATCAAACATGATTTTATATTACTCTAAAGTTAAATAAAAAGGTTACTATAATGTTAAGCCAATTAAATTAAATTTAAATATCTTTTAAGATATAATAATGTATTATACTAAATTGAAGTGATAAGATGGACAGTAGTGAAGCTATTTATGATGCATTTAAGGACATAGGAATCGACTTTGTCGTGAGTGTCCCATGCGTCAATCTATCAAAAGTGCTGGATATGCTTGACGATGACGATGAGATAATCCACATTCCTGTTACACGTGAAGAGGAAGGGATTGGAATCTGTGCAGGAGCATATCTGGGCGGCAAGAAGCCTGCAATCCTGATGCAGAATTCAGGACTTGGAAACTCGATAAACGCATTGAAGTCCCTCAGCGAATTGTATGAATTCCCTCTGCTGATGATAATGAGCCACAGGGGAACCGAAGGGGAAAGCATATGCGGACAGGTGCCAATGGGCGAGGCCACACCAAGACTCCTTGAAGCGATGGACTTCAACTTCTTCAAGCCTACAAATCCCGCAGGAGCATATGAGGACATCATGGAATCATGGGACATGTCAGTTGAAGAGGGAAAGCCGGTTTCAGTACTTTTGGAAATTAAATATTGGTGATAACATGGCAAGAAGAGAAGCTATTGAAGAAATTATGAAAAGCATTGAAGATGAACTGGTAGTGTGCAACATCGGATTTCCTTCAAGAGAACTGTACGACATCATGGACCGTGACGAGAACTTCTACATGATCGGTTCAATGGGACTTGCCTCATCAATAGGATTTGGCCTGGCCATTGCAAGACCCGACAAAAAGGTTGTCGTCATTGACGGAGACGGGTCACTGCTGATGAACATGGGCTCACTCGTAACAATTTTTGCAACTAATCCTTCCAATCTCACATGGATTGTCATTGACAACGGCGCCTACGGCTCAACCGGAAATCAGGACACCTATGCGCAGATGCTTGATTTGGCAGACATTGCAAAAAGCGTCGGATTTAAAAACAGCAGTGACTTCGATGACATTGACTTGAGAAAGATGATAGAAAGCGACAATGCCAGCTTCATCGTGTATGAAACCGAATCCGGAAACTCAACCGCACCAATCATTGACATCACACCTATTGAAATTAAAGAAAGATTCATGAATGCCATCAACGAATGATGGCGCCCTTACTTATTTTTTACAAAATTGCACTGAACGTCTAAAAAAGATGACATTTGTACATCTGATACATTATTTATTACAAAAATGTTAAAAAAAACAGATAATTAATACACAAAAATAAATCTAACATGTTCTAATCTAAGGTTATGGATGAAGAAGATTTATTTATAATGTTTGGCTTTTTAAAAATCTCGAAATTTAGGGCAAGTATTTTAATGGCACTCGAAGATGATGTAATGATGCCTTCAGAACTCGCACACATGCTAAATCTGAAACCAGCACAGATATCAAATGCGTTGATGGATATGAAAGGAAAAAATCTGGTGCGCTGCCTCAATGAGAAAGTGAATAAAGGCAGACTCTACACCTGCACCGATTATGGAAGGGACATCATGCATGAGTATGTCCACTACTTCGGTTACCCGCCAGAAGCCCTCCATGTCAGTTGATTTAAAAGAAATGTGCTTCAAGCAAATGAAATCTATTGACATCATTGATGAAATAATGCATTGCTGAGTGAATCTGGTGAAAGATAATGTGAATTGCAATCATCTGTTGTGATGACATCTACATATTCTGGCAAATCCAGATGATATTAACATCGGATTTTGCAGAGAAATGTCACAGGCAGGATAGAGATGCTGAAAATGAAAAAAATAAGTAACTGCCAATGCAGCTACTTTTTAATTTTTACTGTCTTTTTGACAGTATCTTTAAGGTATGTTGCCTGGTAAGTTACTTTCTTGCCAACCTTAAGCTTTTTGAGGACTTTAGATTTAATAGTAACTTTTGCAACACCTTTCTTGTTGGTTTTTGCAGTGTACTTTTTGCCGTTGAACTTGAAGGTGATCTTTTTGTTTTTGAGGTATTTACCATTGACTTTGCCTAAAGTTGCCTGCAAGACCAGTTTTTTGGCTGATTTTTTAACTGCCACACTTTTAAGTGAAACCAAGTGTTTTACAGTCAATTTGGACTGCACTGTCCTTTCAAGAGATGTTATTGTGAGCTTGTAGGTTCCAGGCACTTGTGTCACCTTGAAACTTGCAACCCCTAATGCAGTGGTGTATAGCGGATTGAATGCTTTTCCGTTGATTTTTATGCTCACCAGAGCATTGCGAGCGGCAATTCCTTCAGATTCATATACTGTTATCAAATATTTTTGACCTGCAGCATAGAGAACTGATATATTCGGAGCTGAAATCCGAGTTAGAATGAAAAGAATGGTTGCAGTCGAATTCTTTTCAAATCCCGGGTAATTCTCATCACCGGAATATCTGAATGTTATCGGAAATGTCCCATCCTTATATTTTGACAAGTCAATTTTTGCAATACCTTTTACTATTTCAACCACTGCAACACTATTTCCATCTATAAAGAGTTCAAGAGTACCTTTTGCATCGGATGGGAGTGTTATTGTGATTATTCCATCATCATTGGATGTTATGTTTTTTGGAATGATTTCAGCATAATTGTTTGGTGAGTTGATTGCATTAGCTGTCTTTTCATTCACAACACAGTCAAAAATTATCCCTCCGAATATTACACTGCCTGATTTTACTTTGTTGTTTTCAAATGTGGAATTAGATATTCTTGCGATGCTCTCTTCATCGACATATACGGCGCTTCCCTCATTTGCCAAACATCCTGTGAAATTGCAATCGTTGATAAGAACTTCAGGACCTGAAAAGGAACTGACATAAATTCCACCACCGTACAATCCCGCAGAACAGTCCATGAAATTACATTTAACGAGGGTTGTGAAATATCCAATTTCACCTCCGTATGCTAGAGTGCCACTGCTTGGAGTGGAACATTTTGTGAAATTGCAATTGCTGACGACGGAATCACCCCAAACTGAAATTGCACTTCCGTCACCATCACTGTAACAGTTTATGAAAATGCTGTCGCTGATGTTGCAGTTACCTGCACTGATTGCACCTCCACCATTGAAGTGAAGCCCATAATCCTTATCGGAACAGTTGATGAAAATGCAGTTGTTGACTATGCGAATCACCTCGTCAGTGCTTTCAAATGCAATTGCACCTCCACCAAAATCGCCTAGTGAAGAACAGTTTGTGAAATTACAGTTGATGGCTGAACCTGCAGAATTAAAATAGATTGCGCCTCCACCATATCCGTCCTTTACATGACAGTTTTCAAAGCTGCAGTTTATGATGCTACCTTCTGCATCATATCTGTAGTGTATGGCACCTCCACCATCTTCATCATTGCAATATGTGTTCTTGAAAACAATATTCTGGAGAGTAACTGTTGAAGATACAATGCTGAAGACTTTAGATGCATTGTTTGCATCAATAACATGGCCTTTACCGTCTATTGTTATCGATTTAGAAATTGTTATCTGAGATTCATTTCCCTTGTTTTGATAATCCTTATCCAATTCCAGAATGCCATTTTCTGAAGTATTACCGATTAATGCGGAAAGATCAGAAAATGTTCCTTCTCCTGTTCCCAGAAATTCATCTGACTCAATGAAAGAAGAGTCAATGATTGAATCTTCACTGACTGCCAGTTCCTGTGACGTCACATTCCCGTCAGCCGCACTGACAGCCGCCATTGTTAAAATCGTTAGCATCAACGATATAAATATCATCCTTTTTACATTCATATTATCCCTAAATTGTAACTAATTGAATATGGATTTATTTTTCTTGGCCGAAGTATATAAAATTTAATAGAAAACAATTGCTTTATATAAGTTTTTTAGAAAAATGAAAAAACAGTTAAACTATATTCAAACACGGATGATTTAAAGATTGAATCAAATCCAAAACAGATTCAATATGCTTCAAAAAACAGCCAATAATCTTTGACATTAACAAAATCAATTGCAGATTATTAATCGGATTTGACATTAACGTTGGCGATTGAGAAATACATGAAAACTTCAAAGAGAGGATATATCCAAAGTAAAATCCGATTAAAAAGTAAAAACATTGCCGTTAATGTGAAAAATAAAAAAGAAATGAGGAAAGATTAATTCCTCTATTTTTTAACTTTTACAGTCTTTTTGACCGTATCTTTCAGGTATGTAGCCTGATAGGTTACTTTCTTGCCAACCTTAAGCTTTTTGAGGACTTTAGATTTAATAGTTACTTTTGCAACGCCTTTCTTGTTGGTTTTTGCAGTGTACTTTTTACCCTTGAACTTGAAGGTGATCTTCTTGTTTTTGAGATATTTTTT
>NZ_CAMVPN010000064.1 GCF_947169325.1 uncultured Methanobrevibacter sp.
ATTCAACGTAAACTTTGTCTCCTGCGTAGGATATTTCTGCTGTGTAGTTTCCAGGCAGGGAGTCGATTGTTAATGTTGCTTTACCGTCATTGTCAGTGGTTACGGTGTGTTTTTTACCATCCAATGCTATTGATACGTTGGTTGATTTCATTGCGTTTCCTTTGCGGTCTTTTAATGTTATTATTAAATCTGTTGGTTCATCGTAGATGTAGCTGATGTCTGAAGTTGTCAAATTGGTTACTACTTTACCGATTTCAATGTTTGAAACGGCTGATGATTCAACGTAAACTTTGTCTCCTGCGTAGGATATTTCTGCTGTGTAGTTTCCAGGTAAAGAGTCGATTGTTAATGTTGCTTTACCGTCATTGTCAGTGGTTACGGTGTGGTTTTTACCGTCTAATCTGATTAATACATCTGTACCATTTAGGGCATTTCCTTTGCGGTCATTTAATGTTATGATCAAATCTGTTGGTTCATCGTAGATGTAGCTTACGTCTGCAGTGGTCAGATTGGTTGTGACTTTATCAATAGTTATGTTTGCTACTGCAGATGATTCCACATAAACGTTATCTCCCAAATAGAATATTTCAGCTGTGTAGTTTCCAGGAAGAACGTCAAGAGTTAAGTTAGCTTTGCTGTCATTGTTAATGGTTACAGTATGATTGACTCCATCTAAGGTAATCAGTACCTCTTTTCCTGTTAATGCATTTCCTCTCTCGTCATTCAATGTCACAATCAAATCAACAGGCTCATCGTAAATGAAGCTGACATCAGAAGTGGTCAAATTGGTTATGATCTTATCGATTTCAATGTTTGAGATGTAAGTTGATGGCACATAAACAAGGTCTCCTGCATATGATATTTCTGCAGTGTAGTTGCCCGGAAGTGAATCGACAGTCAGATTGGCTTTACCGTCATTATCAGTTGTTACTGTGTGATTTTCACCGTCCAAGGAAATGATAATGTCCTTGCCGATTAAAGCAGTGCCGTTATTGTCGGTTAATGTAATGAACAATATTGATTCATCACCATAAGTTACAGTGATGTCATTTGAAGTCAATTCGGTTACAATCTTATTTACAATGACTTTGGCGCTGGCGTGTGCGGATAAATAAACGTCATCCCCGACATATGCTATTTCTGCAGTGTAGTTGCCCGGAAGCAAATCGATTGTCAGATTGGCCTGTCCGTTCTTATCAGTTTCAACAATATGTTCAGTGCCGTTTAAAACAATTGAAACGTTTTTGCCTTCAAGAGCAGTGCCGTTTGAATCCTTTAAAGTTATATGTAAAACATCACTTGAATTGTAGGTTTTATTCACGTCTGAAGTTTCAATGTCTGTCTTGGTTCCGACTTTAACTGTAAATGTTTTGTAGTATACTTCTCCAATCAATTTTTTATCGACATACTGTCCGTTGTTGTATGTCACTAAAACTGTATGGTCTCCGTCTGAGAGGTTTGCAATGGTAGTGCTCATTTTTCCATTTTCAACCAAATAGGAGATTGGTGCGTTTTCATCAACGGAAATGTTCACGTATGCTTGTGAGCTTGCCGGAGCGGTGAATGTGATGTTAGCATCAGATCCGGTTTCCACTTCAGCAGAAACGTTTGCTGTGATGTTTTGTGAGTTTTCGATAACGTATACTTCATAAATAAGGTGGTATCCTCCGTCAGTATAGTTGAATTCGAGATAATACTTGTTCAATCCGATATTGGTGTTTGAAAGCATCACTGATGAAGAACCGTTTATTATGTCGCTTGAAGCAATAAGGTTTCCTTTTGCGCCGTCATGATATTCGTATACCTTGAAAGCGCCGTTAATCCACTCGTCTGTGAGTATTTTGATTGTGAAGTTTTCTTCGTTGCTTGCAAATTCAGGAGCTTTTATTATTGGTGAGACAATACCTGCCTGACCGGTCAACTTAATATTTTTTAATATTGCATATTCGTCATATCCGATGATTTTAGCATCCCTTCTGACCTGTGAACCTGCCCATACATATACTTCACTAAAGTTCTTTTCGATTGCATCGTCCATTGCCTTTTCAATCAATGGCCATAATCTTTCAGCATGATCTTTATATTCAACAAAACCGCCGAAATAATGTAATTTGTCTTCATTGAATCCTAATTCCTGACCTATGGTATATGCTTGGCTATGTTGGGCATTGCTCCAGATTACCCAATCGTAATCCTCAATCTGAAGTATGTCGAGTTTGTCAGGTGTATATGCATCTTTTAAGTAATTAACGTCAATTATCATTTGTGGAACAGTGCCTGTATCAATAACACTTGGCAGATAGAATAATACCATATATAATCCGTCAGCATATTTGCTGCTTTTAACAACATCATGTAAAGCATCACTATATTTCACCAATTGCTGATTTAACCAACTTATAGCAGTTTTATTATAATATTTATAAGTCATATAAGGCATACTGACTCCATCATGTTCTGCCCTATATTTGGCTTGAGTAAATTCGTCATAGAAATAAGGTTTATCATCCCACCACCACCAAGTCTCACCCATCTGTAGGATAGGTCTCATACCGTTTGCTACAACAATATCCAAACATGATTCGCTTACATTTTGCATATATGAAACAACTTCATCATTACATGGAGTAAATAAAAATGTTGAAGGTTGCCAAGTAGTCATTGCAAACTCTCCATTAGTAAAAGCTTGCCTCCAAGTTTTAGGGGATTGGAGATTCTCCATGGAAACACTTATGATGAGATTTTCAACGCCATTATTTTTTAATTCACGTGAATAGCAATCCAACCATGCCATAAATGCTTTGTTTAAAGGAACGGTTTTATTCAGGACCATCATTTCAGTTCTGTTATGGTTAAAGCCCATTTCAGTAATCACATCACCGACAATTCCGCTTTTTTCATAATAATATGATGCTCCAATGTACAGGTCAACCCATTCAGCATAACCTAATTTTCTCATTTCTTTTGCAAGCCTGTATGGATTAATGTTATATGAGTCGTCATATCCTTCACAGATGCGATATTGATGAGGTGCTAATTGAGGTTGTTCATCGCATATTTCACCATTGGTCACGGTAATGTTGGATATTTTGCATCTGAAATCGGTGTTTTCAATGATAGTGTAATTTGCACCATTGTAACTAGTTGGTATTATTGTAAACAAAATTAATTTCAAGTCAGATACATCTATTTTTGTTTCAGTTGATACTTTTACTGCCTGGCCATTCCTATAGAAAGTGGAATTGACAGGTAGTGTTAAGTTATTGAAATTCAGGGTTACATGGTTGTTTTTAATGAATCTGTTAATCTCAAGATAATATGTTTCACCTGCATTTGATTCTATTGTAAAGGAACAGTTCAAGAAATCCTTACATCCAGTCATATTATAGTCAAATTCCAATACCACATCAGTATAATCGCTGCGTTCCCCGTAACTGATGTATGGATGTTCAAGTATGTCCTTTGAGTACCAGTACATTCCAATGAGGTCGTTTGTAGTACGGAATGTACCTGTAACTGTCAAATCATTGTATGATTCGCTTGTAATTGCAGCACTAGCTTCGAAATTATTTACTATTGTCCAGCAATCTCCACGGAAGAGATAATATTTGCCATCATATGATGTTGCATTGCCATACTCTGCACTGCCGCTGTCTGTTGCTTCCAGCAGTTCTTGCCCCATATTGGATAATGTTTCGTTTTCATCTGCGTTCATATAAAAATCATCTTCATTTAAATGTATTCCTTCTAAATCGCCATCCGAATCACTGGCCGAAACCGTATCCTGAGTTGCATTGTCCGCTGCGCTTACAGCACCGACCGTCAGGATTGCCAGCATGATGGCCACCATTAATATCCTATAAACTTTCACATTAACAACCTCATATATTAATCATTAATATGTATTTAGTTCAACAGTTATTAAACTATCTAAAAGGCTGTGGTTTTGCTTTTTAAAAAAAGATGTCTCATTCATTAGTGTGAAAGTGCATTTTTTCAATATGAAATTGTAAAAAAATTAAAAAAAGAAGAAAAAAATGGAGATTCATTCACAAAATCAATAAATTGGTAATGAGTCAATTGTCCTGACAAGGTCATTTGCAGTCTGCATTTTCTTCTTTTGGCTGTCCTTTTGAGGGGTTTCAAAGAGAATTACTGTGTGGTCCTTTTTCTCAATAGGTATTGTCACCCATTCAGGTGATGTTCCTGCATTGATTGTGAATATTGGATAGCTTAGGTTGTTGCTTATCCTGAATGCATACTCGTTTTCAAGATCGGACTTGTTGTCAATGACTCCTACATATTCCTGCTCTTCCCAGTAGCTTTCCATTTCATGAACGTCAATGACGAGATACGGGTCGTAGTTTTCAATGTCCGGAACTACATATTCATGTGCGAGAAGCTCTCCCATGTGTCTGTTGGTGTTATAATCGCTGATGTTCATTCGGCTGTCCTTGAAATTTAGCTTGATGAAGTATACGATGTATTTTCTGTTTAAGCTGTTGTCTTTGGTAAACTTCATTATTGTCTCATTTGTAGCATTGTGAATTCCGCTTTCAAGGCTGTGAACGCCCAATATCACTATTGCAGTATCAGTTGATGAATTGTTGCCGCAGGTAATCTTGTATACTGTACCGTTAGAGTTTTTTCCTATAATTTCAGTATATTCATCAAGAACGGGAGTGTCATCTTGTTCTCCATGATGATAATAAGTTGTTATTCCTGCAAAAACAATCAGTAAAATGAATATCGCTAATAAAATTTTAACTATTCTTTTCATTATATCTTATCTTATTTTTATTTTTTAAGGTATATAAAGGTTTTAAGGTATTATTCAGTTTTTTCCTATCCATGAAATTAAAACGAAATTATTTATATATAAAGATGACATAAATATTATACAAAAATTAGTTTACTTGAAGACTATTTTAAAATTTAACAGGTAAAATCATGGATCCGAAAATCAAGAAAGCAATCATAGTGGCAGTCGTTTTATTTCTCATATTCTTCTTTGGCGGTTTTTACGTATATTCCCAATTTTATTATCATGCCGAAACGACTGCAACAGATTATCTGAACGGAACCGATGACGTCAACGTCAGCAGGGTAAGCAACGGACTCTTTTTGGATGGTAATGGAAACGACTCCGCCATCATATTCTATCCGGGAGCAAAAGTGGAATACACATCATATCTTCCGCTCTTCATGGATGTGGCCAGTCAGGGCGTTGACTGCTATCTGGTTGAAATGCCATTCAACCTAGCATTTCTTGGAAGAAACAGTGCAGATACAATCATAGATAATTCAAGCTACAATCATTACTTCTTAGCAGGCCATTCACTGGGAGGAGCCATGGCGGGAGCATATGTAAACGGCACAGACAAGAACATTACCGGTCTGATATATCTCTCAGGCCATATGCCTAATGAGTTGCATGTGCCAGTCTTGTCAATCAGAGGAACAAATGACGGAGTCATCAATCTGACAGGTTACATGGAAGCCAAATCAATGGTAAAAGACAATTTCACAGAAGTTATTATCAATGGCGGAAACCATGCGCAATTCGGAAATTACGGAAACCAATCAGGTGACGGCAATGCAACCATAACTGCAGAAAGCCAGCAGAACCAAACTGCCGATGCAATACTTAAATTCATTGACTATTATACCTAATATTCAAATATGATTAATAATAAATAGTTTAATATATTTATTTGAATTTATATAATTTGGTGTAGCAATGAGGGTAGAAAGGCAATACAGACGTTTTGAAGGAATTGAGGAAATCCGAATTTTCAATGCAAGAAAAAATGACTTTTACAAACCTGCTCCCAAGGAGTTTGACATTGGAGATGTTCCCCTCAAGGGACTGATAAGCAATATTCCAGTGGAAATCCACTCCATTATTCCAAATGATGAAGGAAATGATTTCATCATTCAAAGCGTTGCACAATTCGCCCTCGACAAATATGGTGGATCTCCAGATGATGCGAAAGGAAGGCTTTTAAGCAAACTGTCCCCATCATTTTATGACCTCCTTCATGATGATTTAATGGAGGTCTACAAAACCCACAAAGTCAAAAAGTTAAGATTTGCTTACTACAACGGCAAAAAGCTTTCAAAACTCAGCAACGTCAAAATAATCTATGAGCAGGGAAGAATTTTTATAGTTTCCAACAATATCGATGCCAAAATCAGCAATCGTGCTGATATGGAATACCGCAACTATGATGAATACAAAAACAACCTGATTGAAAACATTTCACAGACTGGAACATATTATAAAATCAATGGAAAATATATCTGGTCTCAGGGAATATTCAACATCATCAACCGTGCAAAAGTGGAATCCGATGACTATTACAACATAGTCTTTGATTTGGCGATTGATGAAGACCAGCACATTGTCAATAAGATTTTTGACATTACCAACAAGGAAACCGCCCAGTGCGATGAAATCATCAGAATCAAGACTGCTGACGGTGTTTTGAAAACTATAAACGTTAATGTCTATTCTTATTTTGATGAAAGCGGCATCATCATCCGCCAGGGAATGATAATCGACATTACTCCATTTCCAAGTACAGACAAACCTGTCGATTTCCTGTTGGATGGCTTTAAAAACAGCAAGAAGATTGCATTATTGATTGAGCCATTGAATAAAAAACAGTATAAGTTCTCAAAAGGATTCTATTATCTCATTGAAAAGGATTATGGGGAATATGTCCATTCATCAGCTGTTTTAAATGATATTGTCGAGAAGGAAACTGCCCAGAGGATTAAAAGATTAGTCAACGGTGAATTGGACCAGCTTGATGAAACATTCCATTACCGTGTAAACGGAGATCCCAAAAACATTAAGATTGTCGATTTGTATATCGAACGCTTCAAATATGGAAACACCATGCACAGCATAGGATTTCTGACAGACAGCACAGAAGAAATGCAAAAACAGGAAACGCTAACTCTATCCAATGACCACAGGCTGGTTCTGATTAAGGAAGTTCATCACAGGGTAAAGAACAACCTGCAGATTCTAAACAGCTTTTTAAACCTTGAAAAAAGGGCTTATAGAAATGATCCAAATACGATTATTGAACATATGCAGACACGTCTGACTTCACTTGCATTGCTTCACGAAAAGACATACCGCTCTGAGGATTTCAGAAACATAAACCTAAAGGATTACCTCATTGACCACGACAGACGCACAAGAAATGTGGTTGATTTTCCAAAACCTATCGAGTTTGAAACCCAAGTCGATGATGATTTGAACCTCACACTTGAAGTACTCACACCACTGCTTCTGATTATTGATGAAATCACCATAAATGCGGTTAAGCATGCATTCCCGGATAAGAGTTCCAACAACAAGATTACAAAGACAATAAGAAGAATCGACAGGAATACTGCTGAACTTATTATTAAGGACAATGGCGTCGGATTTGATGATGCTAACCAATTAACCAAAAATCTTGGATGCGAAATAATCAAAAGCCTGACCGGACAGCTGGGAGGTAAAATCACCCTTCTAAAGCTTGATAAAGGAACAGGATATAAGCTAATTTTCCCGATTGAAATGAAACATACAATCCAATGATAAATGATGATACTTAACCTGTATCTTCAAATTATCCTTCAGATATTTTAACTTAGACATTGAAAGACCAGGATTGTGGTGTTTTTATTTTAATATTCAATTTTCTATTCAGATTTAAGTCTTAATGCTGAATTAATAATAACTAGTATGTTTGAAAGTAGTAGTCTTTATATATAACTAGTATGATTGAAAATATTAGTCAATATGGGACTATTATACGATATTGATTGAAAATAGTATTGTTAACGATAAAATATATTAAAAGTATAGTTCTGAATATTTTTTCAAATGTAATCAAAAAATATTATATTCCATATGTAATCAAAAACCATTACATAATCAAAAAATATTATTATTATTGATCTGAAATAATGACTGATTCAACTTTGAAAAGCCGCTCACAATTTTTTCAGAATTAGTTAATACTTTTTTCATAATTTCTTATTACAAAACCAAAATCTTGTGAAATCACCATTTTGAAACCACTTGATGTATATGTGTTACTTCAATTACAACATTTCCGCGAAAAACTCCAAATTGACCAAATTTTATATATAAAGGAAACGTATATTTTATGTAATAATATACGTTAAAAAAGAAAAGATACGAAGTCTTTATATACTAAAAAATTCAATAGTATAACAAGGGTTTAGGTATAGATAATGCAGAGGGGAAATGCTTATGATTGAAGTAGATGAGCTATCTGACTATCTAGACGAATATTTGGAAGAAAAGCAAGAGGTAAAAAACTTAACTCAGGAAACCATCAAGAAACAGACATTTAACATTTCAAAATTTATAGAATATCTGGAATCAGAAGGAATAGATGAACTTAACAGCGACAATGTCAAAAAGCAACTCCGTCACTATCGTAGACATTGCCTTAAGCAGCGCGGAAACAAAAGGACAACCGTCAAGACATACATGATGAACATTCTGGAATTCATCAACTCTGAAGACGTTCAGGAAGAAATCCAGCATGATCCAATCAAAATGAAGGATATCATCGAAGTCAAGGCAGAAGATCCTGAAACCGCCAAGAAAAGAATTGAAAAGATAAGCCTTACATGGCAGCAAAGCGATTTTTTCCTGGATACAATCGAACAAAGCGGAAACAAAAGGGATTATGCCATTTGCAGGACATTCATCGACTCTGGAATGAGGCTCAAGGAACTTGTGCTACTGAACAAAAATGACATACAGGTTCCAATTGATGAAAACGGTTTTTATATAATGCCAAAAGACACCAACGAATACATAGACATCAATTTGCGTGCAGAAACCACAAAAGGAGAGCTTAAGGACAGAACAACCTTCATTACATACGATACTCTTGACAGTCTAAATGCCATGATGTATGACCGCATCACCAAACAGAGAAAGAACGTACATGACGTCTACAGGCCAGTGCTTCAAAGAAAAAAGGCTGATGAAGAAAAGACCCGTGAGGAACTCTTCACCAATATAAAAGGCCAGCGCATAGGAAAGCGTGCAGTTCAGGACCTAATCAAAAAACATGCACGTGAGTGCGACATGAGAATAGCGACTGAAGGAATCGACTGTCCGGTAAATTACTCCAAAAACGTCAGTGTTCACATTTTAAGGCACACTGCACTCTCCCATTATGCAGAAATACTTACTGTTGCTGAAGTGCAGTCAATAGCAGGACATTCAAATTCACAAACAACTGACAAATATATCCATATTGACCGTGAACAAATGAAACAAAAGTTAAAAATCAATAATATGAGGTCTAACAGTTTCATTTAAAAATAAATCAATTTAAATACTATATTAATCAAATATTCAATCATATGAAGTTGAATAAGAAAATTTTAATATTGATTATGTTCATAGGTGTAGTTTCATTGTTTGGAGCATATTCAGCATCAAATCTTGATGATATTGGATTTTTAGCTCCAAATGCCAATGAATCTGACTTCGGCTGCTGTTCAATTGTTCTTCAGGAGGACGGAAGCAATACTCTGATGTCCCATAGGCGTGATTCCAATCTGGATGCAGACATTCACATAGAAAATGTCGACTGGCATGGACATAAGGCCATCAAGCAATACAAGACCTCAAACGGCTATTTTTGTCATGTAATCATAACCAGTGACGGTTGGGTAATAGGCCAGGGTGGAATCGATGACGGTCCGGATAATGAATTGGTGGAAAATATCTCTGCAGAAATGATAACACCTGATGGAAGCATCTCCACTGCTGAATTGGAGAAGATTCAAAGCATTAAGAAACCTTTCGGCAGAGGTCATTTCATCATCAAGGCACCTAATGGAAACTACGGCTTTGCTACTGTTGATAAAGTCAAGACCGGTAAATTGGAGCCTGGACAATACATTTCACTTCCAAACAATTATTCACTATCAAGATCAGGCAACGTGACTCTCGGTTCAGGAGATAAGATTGAAGTAATGAACAACTTATCCAGAACTGATTTATATGGTGAAGGAAGACGTGAAATAGTCGTATATGACTTTTCAGTAGATGATAATCAGAATAAAACTGACATTTACGTTTCTAATGAAGATGGAGCTTATGTTGGCGTGAACAATACTGTTTTTATCGATAACATATATGTCAATGACAACTTAACAAGCGGTTCTGACATTCCAATCGCTCCTGCCTACAAGCAGATCGGCTCATTTACCTTTGGTGAGGACGGTGATTTGTTTTCAGGCATCTTTTCAATAATAAAAATTATAGTCTTTGTTGCAATAGCAGGAATATTAATTTTTATAATTATTAGATTCATTAATTACAGACGTAAATATTATTAAATTTCATGAAATTTAATAAAAAAGAGCAAATTTGAAGAAAATGGTCAATATCACTAGCTTGATATATATGGAGCTAGTGATTTATAGCATTTTCTTAATATTACTTGAGTATTAGTGGTAAAATATGTATTAATACTACTTTCTGTATATACAGAAATATGGTAAATATATACTTTTCATACATACAGAAATACAGATATAAACACTAATACTATAATTAATACAATACATATAATATGTAAATAGGTATTAATAGTAATTATAGATAATATAGTTAAATGCCTATAATCACCATTACTACTATAATATATATTAATACATAAATAAGGATTATAACCGGAAATACTATGCCGACTTACATAATATTACACTAACAGGAATTTCACTAAAAATAATCCATTTACTGCTTTTGATTTGAAAAATAAGCACAAATTGAACTTATTTACTACATTATCATCATTAACATCATAGCATATTATAATATAGGTAGTTTTGAATTAATGCTGATGAAATCACACTCTCACAATCCCTGAATTTTATAAGATTTATTAAATTTTAGAAAAATTATGAAAATTAATAAATTTCGGGATTGACATTACCATCCAGGATTTTCAAAACTGACCTAAGTTAACTGCTACATATATATGGAATGGTTTAAGTAAGTGAGTTTCTCTAACTTAATGCTGAATGGTAATGTGAAATGCTCACGTATCGAAGTGAAATGATACAAACTCAGCGAAATTATACTTATCGACAAAGATTCCGCCATCAAAAACAAGAACCTGTTCCATCTCCATTACGAGAAATGTCATCTCGGCAATCTTTGCAAAATCAAGCACATTATCACCTCACAATCAGGAGCAATTCCCTGAACCTTGCATCATAGGAATCAAAATCTTTAATGCAATGGGATTTGGAATTTCTCATTGCTGCAAATGAGCTCAGGATATAGTTGTTCAGCTTGAAATTTGTATTCTCGCTGATGTCTGCTGAATATTTCAAATAATCAACAAGATTAATGACAGCGAGCTTGTTATCCTCTGAAATTTTTGCATGCTCATGGTCGAGAAGCTCCTGAATTGACAGTGGAGGATAGATTCCATCATCAAGGATATTCCATGAGAGAATGCATCTTATCACATAGAGATACTTTTTGACCTTGCTGTCCTGGTATTTAAGGCCGCAGTAGCGTTTCCAGTGGCTTTTGGCCATGCTTAAGTAATAATTTTTAAGAACATCCTTATCAAAATCGCCCAAATCCTTAAAGATTTCAGCAATTCCCCGGTCAATGTAAACCTGATTTGAAATCAGCCATTCCCTCAGACTCGGATTGTTCTTATAGTGAAGCTCCAATGCCTTTTTGATGTCCCAACCGACAAGATCTATATCATCACCGCTGTATTCAATAACGTCCTGCGTATCCTTAAGTGACAGGTAATCGCTCACATTAACGTTTTTGTATATGAAACGAACGTCATAATCTGATTTCTCATTAGCAAATCCCCACACCCTGCTTCCGGCTTCGCATGCGTATAATATTTCAATTCCTTCAATTTCTTCTATCTCTTCCAGTACATGAATAATCTGTTTTTTCATTGATAATCCCCCAATACTTCCATTTCAAGCTGCATCTTATCAAGATATTGCCAGTAATCTGTTCCAAGGTTTCCTGTCAGATATATCGGATTCAATCTTTTTGATTTTCTTTTTCTTCTTTTACGTTTCTTTTTGGTCTTCTTAGCTTCTTCAGGCTTTTTGGTGAAGTCATTGATTCTGATTTTAGAGTAGTTCGGATGCGGCTCATACTCCTTAAGGGAATATTTGACATTATTTTTCTTCTTTTTCTTTCTCAGTGCAAACTTTTTCCTTTGAAAATTGGTCTGTTTCTTGTTTTGGCAGAATTCCTCAAACGTTTCCCTGTTTATCGGAAAGTAGTTCCCGTGGTATCTGTCATGGCATGGAGCGCAGAGTATTGCACCGTTATCTACATCATAGAATATTTTGTCATGAGAATGGCATGGGATAATGTGATGCGGACCCAGATTCTTTTTAGAGCCGCAGGCTGCGCAGCGGTCATATCTTTCAAACAACTTGTTTTTCCACTTATGAAACTTCCGCCCGTAATATGCGGTTCCTGGAAATATTTTTGAAATCTGCCTTTTTGAAATATTTACATCCCCTAAAGTGTCGAATTAACTGAAAGATATATAAACGAATACTTTTCAGGCCAGATTAACCCTGCCAGAATTAATATCACCAAAATGGCTATTGAAATCAAAAGCATTTTTCGCTCAAATGTTAATCCGTTGGCGTATTTTTGATTTTCTTCCAGATTTTTTAGGTTAATTAAATCCTCATCGAAATCAAACTCCTCAAAGCGATACTGATTGGGATAGGCATTTTCAATTTTTTGCTTTTCTTTAAGTGATGCTATTCCAAATTTTACATTTTTGTTTTTGTCGAACACTACAAAGTAATCCTCCTTTGATATATGACTCTCTTTTTGTGTGTATTGCATCTAAATCACCTCATTTAATGAAAAACTTTATAAGTTATTAAAATATAACTATTATTAATTTTATTAAAACGACTGTTTTGATAAAAGGGGGTAATGAATCTAGGACGGGTAAAAACAGACGGCGAGAGTATAACTCTCTAAACATCCCATCCATCATTGATTCATTACCTGTTTGCTTATTATTTAGTTCGACTGCACATATACAAAGCCATCACAAATATCAATCCAAGATCGATATTTATTTTGAGTATTAATTCCAATAGCATTTTTCTCTAACCTCATAAATTGATACAGAGGCCTTTAACAAGCAAATACCAATAACCGCCGGCCTGTCTGTTTTTAAGAAAATTGGAAAATTGTCTTCAAACAACTTTTTTTACCGGACTTTGGAATATTATTTTTTCCAATAAAAGAAACGACTTCCGCCATTTCTTGAATAACCTATTAGTAACCCATTTTATTTAAAATAAGAGGTTTTAAATGGGAACAATTTTACATGCTCAAAGCAATTTTACACGATGGGACAACTTTTGCCCCAAATTCGAAAAAAACAATTTTAACCTAATGTCATCAAAAAAAGAAGGATATGTGAAATTTTATCTGCTCATTATTTAAATCTTAGAATAGATATAAATAGTAAATCGATACAAATATAATAACATAACAAAATGTTATCTATTTTATTAGAAATTATTAAATAAAGAGGATTTTATGGATTTTAAAAAGATTATATTAATATTCACTATGATGGTGCTGTTCTGCTGTCTTATAACAGTAAGCGCATCACAAACCCAAAATGCTTATGATCTTGAAAGCATTCTGGCAAATTACAATGAATCTGATATGATTGGATGCTGTTCCATTGCCCTCCAGCAGGATGGAAACAACAGTATCATGGCATTCAGAAGAGACTCTGATTCAGCGGCAGACATATATATCGAAAAGATCAACTGGCACGGAAAGGATGCCATAAGACAGTACAAGACAACCAACGGATATTTCTGCCAAGTCATCATAACCAGCGATGGATGGACCATCGGTTACGGTGGAATAGATGATGGGGTCGACAACGAAAGAATCGAAAACATTACCGGCAAGGCTCTTGAAAACAACACCGGCACTATCCCTGAAAGCCTTTTGAGTGAAGTTTCACAAATCAAGGCGGCCTACGGATTGGGGCACATGCTCATCAAAGCTCCTAACGGTGATTATGGTGTTGCAACAGCAAACAATTACTTTACCGGAAAGCTGAACAACAACGAATACATTTCTGTACCTAACAAGGACGGTTTCATTAGAACAGGCAGCCTTGATGCAAATACCTCCGATAAGGTTTCAAGCATGATAAGCCTTGAGCAGTCAGACGGTTTCGGACTTACCAGAAGGGACGTCACAACATTCGTGTTCACCTGTGAAAACGACACAGGCAACGTCACCAAGGTTTACCTCTCCAATGACGACGGTGCCGTTTGGGGAATGGGCACAGCAGGTCTTGTGGATAACGTGAACTTTTTAGGAAACGTCACTCAGGCCGGAGACATTCCGATTGCGCCTAGCTACAAGTATCTTGGAAACGTCACATTCGAGAAGAACGAAACAGCTTCCGGCTCCCCAGCGAATGACATAATCTTCAATATGGTGCTGTATTCAGTCATATTGATTGTCATTGTGGTGATTGCATTTATCGCATACCATGTCGTCAGGGTGCTCCGGTACAGAAACAGATACAACAGACGCTGAAACTTAAAATTATTTCAATCGTTGTTAACGATTGAAATCAATCTCTTTTTTTTTAAAAAAATAACTTAAAATCCTAAAAGAATTTTAAATCCGATTAAAATAAGGATGACACCACCTAGGATTTGGAACCTGTTGCCAACATAGTCACCTATCTTTTTTCCGATGAATATTCCAACAATGCTGAATGCAAATGCGACTATTCCAATTATTGCTGCTGATATCCATAGCGGATCTTTAATGAGAGCTATTGTGATACCGACTGCAAAGGCGTCTATGCTTGTTGCTATCGCCAGAAGGGTCACTTCCTTAAATGAAAAGTTATCAGCAAGCTCCTCATCATCATTCTTAAGGCTTTCCCTTATCATGTTAAGTCCGATTGCCAAAAGAAGTATGAATCCTACGACTGAGGCGAGGGATGCGATGAATGAGGATATG
>NZ_CAMVPN010000065.1 GCF_947169325.1 uncultured Methanobrevibacter sp.
AACGGTAAAGGTAACCTTTACTTAGACGCTGAAGCTAACAAAGAAAAATTAGCTACTTACGGCGAATTAGACGACGAATATACTTCAATCAGAGAATACAGGAATTTATAATTCCTTCTCTTTTTTTATTTTTTTTAAAGGCGATATTATGGTAAAGGAAGTTGAAATGACCTTTGATGAAGTTGTGGAATACGTAAGAAACAATGTTTATGTTGGAGATGTTTTTGAAATCTCATATAATCGTATTTTCGCTCCTGGTGAAGTCTTAGGAATCACCGAAGAGGATGAAGTGACTGGTGAAGGTCTTAGGGTTGGTCTGCAGTTGACAGGCGAAATATTGAATCAGGCTGTTGAAGTGGATCTGCACGAAATTGGCGATGACTTATTGGAAATTCTTCATATTCATGACGGTAATGAAATAGTCATTGAAGTATTATAATTCTCTCTTTTTTCATTATGCTTTTCCATTTCGTTTTTCATCGAAAAATTATTTTGTTCGATAATATGCAAACAAATTTTTACACTATGAATTTCATATTATAATTTAGTGAGGTTGATTATCATGAAAGAAATAGAATTAACCACAAAAGAAGCTGTAAAGTATCTAAAAGAAAATGTAAAAATACATGATAGGATAGAAATAGCTTATAATAGAGTTTTTGCAGTAGGTGAAGTCTTAAATGTAGACTTTTCTGAATATTATGGTGAACCTGGCTTTAAATTATTAATTTCTATGGACGAAAGCGATTTAGGTTCCACTATTGAAATCGATGTATATGAATTTGAAGAGGATATCATCGAATTTGTCCATTACCCTCAGGATGGGGAAGATGTGGAAGTTACTGTAATCTGATTACAGCCTGCCCATCTCTTCAAATGGTATCAGTTTTTCAATTGCTTTGACTTCAATGTCAATTCCTTTTTCTTTTATTGCACCTATGGTGTTAAGTCCGCTTCCCGCAACGATTCCGAAGTTATAGTTGTCGGCCTTTGCATTGTATGTGACTTCCCTAGGCTTTCCAATTTTATATATGGAAAATCCTGTATTTTTCAAAATGTCCAGTAAGTGAACTGCGTAATTGCGTGCTATGTATGGAATCTCCTTGAAGCTGGCCAATATCTTCTTGGTTCCGTTGTCTGATGAAATTGCAGTCATGTTCTTTGATAGGAATACCTTGTGGGGATCGACGGTTGTTCCGTTGTAGGATATCAAATCGATGAATAGTGGCGGTTCTGTAAGCTCAAGAAGCCCTCCGTAAATAGGGTTTGACTTGATTCCGTTGTTTACCAGAAGTCCGTCGATGCTTAGGCTGCAGATTGTAGCTATTCCTATTTTATTCTCATCATTCGGATTGTCTATAAGCTTATAGTATGGATTGATGAATTTCGGATTTGAGTTGTAGGTCTCTTCCATTATTCCCAATGCACTATCCAAATCGTCCCTATTGATGTATGAAACATTGGCAATTATTTGCCCTTTTCTTTTTTCAACGTCAAAATCGACCTGCTGAATCAGATTCCATGATTTTGAAAGCATGAATGGAATATGAGGGTGTTCCCTTGGATTGACGGGTTTTAAAATAGGATTTGTTGACTCCACGATTGGAGATAATGTTTTGAAATCCCTTATTTCTTCAGCTATCCTTATGTCAATTTCCTCTCCAAGTTCCTTGATTGCACAAAATGGGGTTATTCCTCCAACCACTGTTATTCCAACCATTCCTTCAGGTATTGGAATTCCGAGATTGCCTTCGCCGGGTCGTGAAATGTCGATTATTCCTCCGATACCGATTTTGTTCAGCTGGCTGAATATGTCTATTGCCTTCTGCCTGCCGATTTCAGGTATCAGCCTGAAGTTTGCAGGAATTGTTCCGCTTCCTTTGGTGGCGACATCCAGAACTGATGTCTGGTTGGTGTTTGTGAATGCGTCAAGAGGAGTCACTGATGTCTTTTGGTATGAAATCAGTTCGGTGAACTTTACAGGATGTTCGTTTTTGATTTCAAGAAGGCCTCCGTATTTCGGCTGGGAGAGTATTCCTTCGTTGAGAAGTATGCCGTCGATTGTTGTTCCGCATAATGTTGTCACTTCAATTTCGCCATCATTTCCAACTTCCTTTAAATTAACGTGACGACTAACAGAAAGACCACTTTCGATAATTTCTTTCAGTATATCAATCGATTCTTTGTTATAAATGGTTGATGTATTTACAACCACATTTCCGCTTTGTGTCATATAGTTGAAATCAGTCAGATATATCATTTCTTCAAATTTTGAATGGATGAAATCTACCTGGTCATATATCAGTCCCTTTTCCAGCTTTTCACGGCCGAGATTTGTAATGCGGCGTCCGGAATACCCTACTCTTTCGGTATATCCCTTCTCGTCCAGTATCTGCATGTGGTATCTTACTGCACGTTCCCCCAGGTTGAACCCTTTGTCTTTAAGTTCGTCAGCTATCAGTTTGGAACCTGTGGGCTTGTCCTGTGCATTAAGTATTCTTAGTATTTCTATCATTCGATGTTCTGATTCTGACATAATAATGGCTCCATACCTTAAATTTAATCATAAGCTTTTATCATTAAATTTAAAATAAAAAAAGAATATTTAGATTTAGATATCTAAATATTTTCTCTGTTCGTATCCGAATACCTGTACGCGGTATTCATCCCATTCCTGATACTTGAGCTCGAGGAATTTCTCTGAAATGTGAGGTCCTAAAGCGTCCAAAATAAGTGGGTCCTCTTCAAGGGAGTGGTAAGCTTCCCACAGACTTGACGGCAGAACCTTGATGCCCATAGCTTCCCTTTCCTCTTCGGTCATGCTGTAGATGTCCGCTTCAATAGGGTCTCCAGGGTCAATTTTGTTGACAATACCGTCGACACCCGCTTCAAGCATTACTGCAAATGCGAGATATGGGTTACATGCAGGGTCAGGTGACCTGTATTCGATACGGGTTGCTTTTCCACGTGCTGCAGGAACTCTGATTAATGCGGATCTGTTTTTAAGACCATATGCAAGGTAAACCGGAGCTTCATAACCTGGTACAAGACGTTTGTATGAGTTTACAATAGGGTTTGTGATTGCGGTTACTGCAGGAGCGTGCTTGAGCAGTCCTCCCATGAAGTGAAGGGCATCCTTTGAAAGGCCGTTTTCAGAGTCAGGGTCTGAGAAGAGGTTTCTGTTTCCTTTGAATACTGACTGGTGACAGTGCATTCCACTTCCGTTGACGCCGAAGAACGGTTTCGGCATGAATGTTACCCTGTAGTCCATCTGGTCGAATGTGGCCATGTTGTCTACAATCGCTTTAATCGCCTGCTTGAATGTGATTACTGCATCTGCAGTTTTAAGGGCGTCCTTGAACTTGAATGCGATTTCGTTTTGACCCGGTGCCACTTCGTGGTGGGATGCTTCAACTTCAAAGTCCAGTTCCTCCAGGTTCAATGTAAGTTCTCTTCTGAAATCAGGTCCTTTGTCCAAAGGCTCGACGTCAAAGTATCCGGCTTCATCATATGGCATAGGATATCCGTTTTCATCAATGTCCACAATGAAGAACTCAGGTTCCGGACCGATGTTGTATTGCAGTCCCCTTTTTGCGAGTTTTGCAAGGGATTTTTTAAGCACGCTTCTTGGATCTCCTATGAAAGGTTCCTTTTCAGGAGTCCATACGTCACAGATGAATCTGCACACTGCAGACTCTTCAGGTCTCCATGATAATCTTGAATAGGTGTTTATGTCCGGTTTGAGGACAAGGTCACTTTCATTGATTCCGACGAATCCTGCTATTGAAGATCCGTCAAACAGCATTCCTTCATTAAATAACTCATCCATATCTTCTCTATTGAATGGAATGACAATGTTCTTTACAGTACCGTTAATGTCGACAAATTGCAGTCTGATAAACTTGATGTTATCTTCTACCATCTGTTCAACTACGCGTTCCATCTTTTCTTCGTTAATATCGCTCATCGAATCATGCTCCAATATCTTTTGTCAATATTGAATTTTTATAAATAAAAGGAGTAGGAAAATATCTTCCACCTTGGAAATATATTTCCTTTTTATCGTATATAAAGGTTTTAATGCCATCACTGTCCGTTATATGATTTCCATATATCAATGAGTAACATTTGTTTTTTTTAGTGGATGTTTCAGTATTGATTTCAAAATTCATTGAATTTTGTTTAAATCTAAATAAAAAATAAGTAAAATGTTGGGCTATTGTATATGCCGGCCAACATCTTTCAATTTTAGAAATGGTCAAATTCGCTTCCGAAGAATTCGTAAACTTTCTGGAGCTCTTCAGGAATATTTAGCATTTGTGTACAGAACGGAAGGCATTTTTCACACCCGACACAGCTGTCTGCCCTTGAATCCTCTGGAATCAATGAGAAATACTGCATTGCACTGGCTTTTGGATCCCTCAGCATCTGTGCGATGTTGTATTCGGTCAGGCAATTGACGATGTCGACGCCTTCAGGGCATGGCATGCAGTAGCCGCATCTTGTGCAGTCGTTTCCAAGTGATGTTGACTTGTACTGCCTTGCAACTTCCCTTATGATTTCCTGGTCGTAGTCATTGATAATGTCTTCGTTTGAAGCGTATTTTATATTTTCCTTAACCTGTTCCAGACTGGTCATGCCGCTAAAGACGCAGTCCACATCGTCACGGTTCCACAGGTATTGCAAGGCCCATTCTACAGGAGTCCTTTTGACTTCGGCTATTTCCCACCAGGACTTGACCTCTTCGGGGATGTTGTTGACAAGCCTGCCTCCTCGCAGAGGCTCCATAATCATGCTTCCGATGTTGTTGGCTTTCAGGTAATTGAGGCCCATCACTCCGGTCTGGTAGTATTCATCAAGATAATTCATTTGGGTTAAAACGACTTCCCATTTTGGATATTCATCTAAAATCTCAATCATGTAGTCGATTTCCATATGTGATGAAAATCCGACATGCTTGACCACTCCTGAGCTTAAGCAGTCATCCAAAAAGTCCAGCACTCCCAGACTGTTGACATGACTCCATCCTGGTGCTGTCAGGGAGTGGAGAAGGTAAATGTCGATGTAGTCTGTCTGCAGCTTTTCAAGCTGTTCGTTTAAAAAGAATTCAAAATCGCCTTTTTCCTCGATGGCCCATGAAGGAGATTTTGTCTGAAGGATTATTTCATCCCTTAAGCTGTTCTCCTTTAGGAAGTTGCCTAAAAATGGTTCAGCATTTCCGCTGCCTCCCAAAATGTCACTGTGATACGGATATGCAGTGTCAAAAATATTGATTCCATTTTCAATTCCGTATTCAAGCATTTTGGATGCTTCTTCCTCGTTAATTTCTGCATTGGACCCGAATGTAGGAAGCCTCATGGTTCCAAAACCCAGCCTTGAAACTTCCAGTCCTGTTTTGCCAAGAGTATTATAAATCATTTCAACCCCTCATTTGTTAATACTATGTTGGAGGGAATATATAAAATAAGTAGGAAGTTTGTAAGAATTTTTTTAAAAATAGTTTAGATGGAAATTCCTGGGATATAGGATGCCGGGGGCGGGATTCGAACCCGCGATCTCACGGTATCCCAGGAATAAGTCAGAGCACTGCTTTAATACCCTATGAGCCGTGCGCTCTAACCAGCTGAGCCACCCCGGCATCTAACAAATATATTTATTTTTATCATTACATTTAAAGTTTTTGCTTTTTCGACATTTTTTTATATTTTTTTAAATTTTTGGGATATATTTAATTACTCTTAATTATATAGTATTATTAATATTCATTTTTATTATGGTGATTTTATGAGTAAAGTTAAAGACATGTCTTTGGCACCGGAAGGTGTTAGGAAAATCGAATGGGTTCAAAAACACATGCCTGTTTTGGAATCCATCAAAAAAGAATATGAAGAAACCCAACCTTTCAAAGGAATTACTATCGGGTCATGCTTACACTTGGAACCTAAAACAATCAACTTAGGTTTGACACTTATGGCCGGTGGGGCTGAAGTCGCAATGACTGGATGTAACCCATTATCAACCCATGACGATGCAGTTGCAGGTGCAGCTGATTTAGGATTGAACGTTTACGGCTGGAGAGAACAGGACGATGAGGAATACTACCAGACAATCAACATGGTGCTCGACCACAAGCCTGACATTATCATCGACGACGGAGCGGACATGATCATGGTTCTCCACAACGAAAGGACAGAACTTTTAAGCCACATCAAAGGGGCATGCGAAGAAACCACAACCGGTGTTCACAGATTGCAGGCAATGCATGCAGACGGTGCATTGAAATTCCCTGTAATTGCAGTTAACGACGCTTACACAAAATATCTTTTCGACAACAGATACGGAACCGGACAGTCAAGCTTTGACGCCATCATGGGAACAACCAACATGGTCATTGCCGGAAAAACCGTGGTTGTATGCGGATACGGCTGGTGTGGAAGAGGACTTGCTTTAAGAGCAGCAGGTCTCGGAGCAGATGTTATCGTAACAGAAGTTGATCCAATCAGAGCTTTAGAAGCAAGAATGGACGGATACCGTGTAATGACAATCAGAGAAGCTGTAAAACAGGCTGACTTGATTATTACTGTAACAGGTAATGCTGACATCATCTGCGGTGACGACTTCAAGTACATGAAAGACGGCTGTATGCTTGCAAACTCCGGACACTTCAACGTGGAAATCAACAGACCAGATTTAGAGGCAATTTCCACAGGAGTCAAGGAAGTTCGTGAAAGTATCGAAGAGTTCACAACCAAAGACGGACGTAAGATTTACCTTTTAGCTGACGGACGTTTGGTCAACTTATCTGCAGCACGTGGACAAGGACACCCTGCAGAAATCATGGACATGAGTTTCGCAGTACAGGCTTTATCCGCCAAACACATCCTGGAAAACGATTTGCCTGTTGGAGTTACCAAAGCTCCTGATGAAATCGACTACACCGTCGCATCAATGAAACTCGATGCAATGGGAATAGAAATCGACTCATTGACAGACAAACAGAAAGCATACATGGCCAACTGGCAGGAAGGAACATAGATTCCTTCAAAATTTTCTTTTTTTATGTCCTATTTCAGATACATTGACAATGGGGACGGACCCACCAAACTATTTGTTGGAGGAGTCCACGGAAACGAAGGCATCACATCATTGAAATTCATGGAAAACATTGACGTTGATGATTTATCGCCCGGACAATTCTATTTCTATAACTTTGACAGGACCCCATACATATCCACAATCCGAAAGGAATATTACGAATCCGAAATAGGCCAGAGGATTTTAAACCTTATAGAACACTTCCAACCTGACTTTTACACTGAGCTTCACTGCTACAACCTCAAAAACTATGAGAAACTGACTTCAATGGAGAGGTATAAAAAGACAGGCATCCCACCGTTAATCAAGCTGGGAAACCATGTATTGGTATCATCCGTATCCCCGCTGATTAGAATGACCTATTTTTCAACGGAAACTGTCTGCAAGACTTTGGAAATTCCATGCCTTGAAAAGCTGACTCCTGAAATAATTGAAGAATATGGCTTTGACAGTTCCAAGGCTGTCGAGACTTATGAAAGGCTTCTTAAGCTGATTTTAAGGTCTCCTTCCCGAAATCATTTTGAAAGTGAAATGCTTAAGGACTATGCTCCTCAGGTTGAATTGGCAATGAAGTATGCCGAAAAGGTATTCGGGAAAGATTTCCCACCATATTAGATTCCATCACTGCGGATTTCCCAGATAATCTAGGTATTTCTTAGAAAAAAAGTTATTTAAAACCAGGCATCCAAACTGCCCTGGCTTGAGTTTAAGTTCTTGAGTTTATCGGAGGCTTTGGTTACGCGGTCCACTGAAAAGCCGTGCTCGTAGCATAAAAATTCGATAAGCTTGTCCTGCTTTGGCTTTTCCCATTTGATTTTATAGTCGGTGTTCACGTTATGGTTTAGGAATAGCTCCCTTACTTCATCAAGGTCATGGGTTGACTGTTCCTGGAGTTCCGCCAGTTTTTCCTTAAGCTGTCCTTTATGCGCCAGTTTAAGTGCTGTCTTTGCTCCAACTCCTTTAAGGCCTTCGCAGAAATCGGTACCAATCAGTATTCCCATGTCAATCAGTTCCTCTCTGGTGATGTTAAGTTCCCTCAACACCCTGTTGAGTTCATAGTATTCGAGATTTCCGAGGTTTGAATTGATTGCCAGGTTTCTCACAACCCTTTTTGCTCCGAACAGCAGGCAATCGTAATCCTGTGAAGCCACTGCATAGGCATCTTCGTTTGCTACCATGTATGCTGCCTGAGCTTCCCCTTCTCCTTTTGCTTCAACATAAGGTATTCCCATTAATGTAAGCAGTTTTTTTGAGGATTCTATTATTTCCGGCGAAAGCTTTGATGACCTCATCGCAAACTTCCGTGCCTTTTCTGTGTCTCCTTCTTTTAAGGCTTCCTTATATATCTTTTCGGCTTCGTCTCTCACTTCCCTTCTTTTTTGCTGGGTGTCGCTTTTGAGTTCTGAAGACTTTCCGTCAAAGACATATATTGGTTTGATGTCCTTTTCAACCATTGATGAGTTTCGATAGAGTATCCCGCTTAGGTGTGAAGTCACATTTCCGTTTTCATCAGTCAATGGCCTTCCATCCCTTTGCCTGATTGTGGAGAGGAATTGGTATAATGTGTTGAATGCGTCGATTGACACTGCCCTTCCTTCCAGGTCTTTGAAATTGATTTTTTCAGGTTCGATAATGTCTTTAAGTTTCACACCCATCTAATCACCTATTCTTGGAAATAGCTAATAGGATACGCTTCTTTTGACCAGATAACTATGTTCTTTTTGTGTATCAGCACATATTCACGTACTATGAAATCTTCGCTAGTGTGGAATAAGCTTTGAAGCGTTGCAGTTGGCTTTTCGATATACAAGTCAGTTATTTTTGTTATTGTTTCTATTTGATGTTCTACCAGTATTCTGCCGGTAGTTTGGTCCTCTTTAAGCAATTTTTCAATAACTGTATTGCTGCACCTGTCTTTCGGGATATATGTCAATCCATAAACGAGCGGACGGGCATTCTTATGTATGATAACTTCCCTGCTGTCAATTTCATCGCCTTCGTTGATTTCAAGTTTTTCAGCAATGTCCTTATCTGCGTTTCCCATGTGTTGATCTAATATGAATAGGTTGACATCGCCGTATAATGCATCCAGTATTGTAACTACCTGGCCTTCAATCGCACACAATATTTTTTGCACGGTTGACAGCTTTATATTGTTTTTCTCCTCTAATTCGATTATTTTTTCCCTTGGTAATTTGTATTTTGTTTCGGTCTCCGTATTCAATTTTAACACCCTTAAATTTCAGTAAATTGACTTACTGGAAATACTTCCTTAATCCACATCAATATCTCATCACAGTTGATTATAACATAATCTCGAGCCAGCATATCCTCATCAGTGCCGAAAATCTCCTGCAGCTTTTCATCCGGCTTTTCAATGTATATGTTTCTGATTTCCCTTCTGGATTCGATGTCATAGTTTTTCAGGATTCTGCCGATTGGGATGTCTGCCCTGATTAAATCGGAACAGATGCCTTCATGGCATCTTGACAGAGGAATGTGGGATATTGCATATATCAGCGGTTTGCCGTCCTTGTGCATTATGACTTCCCTGAAGTTGATTTCCTCGCCCTGGCAAACGTTAATCAGTTTTGCGTGTTCTGCGTCTGCATTTTCGAAATGCTGGTCTATTGTCTTTAATGTGATCTTGCCATACAACACGTCCAATATTGCGGTAATTGATCCGTCAGTTGTTAGAAGTATCTTCTGTGTGTTTGAAAATGTTTTTCCGTAATTCTCCTCTAAATCGTTAATCTTATCAATCAACGCTTTGTTTGCTTCATTTTTCTCTTGGGTCATTTCAATCACTATATGTCTTTTGGATTTGTTATAACTCCGGCAATTGCTGAAGCAGCAACCACCTTTGAGTTGGAGAGATATACTGAGGAAGCTGGGTCTCCCATTCTTCCCTTGAAGTTCCTGTTTGTTGTGGATATGCAGGATTCTCCTTCTGATAATACTCCCATATGTCCTCCAAGACATGGTCCGCAGCCAGGATTGCAGATTATGGCTCCTGCATCTATGAATGTGTCGATGTAGCCCAAATGCATGGCCTGCTGGTAGATTTCCCTTGAAGCTGGGAGAATTATTAGTCTGATGTCATCGCTGATTTTCTTATTTTCCAGGATGTCAGCGGCATCCTTCAAATCTGATAGCCGTCCGTTTGTGCATGAACCGATCAGGCACTGGTCAATTGATGTTCCTTCAATCTCAGAGATTGCCTTTACATTATCGACATCATTCGGACATGCAATCTGCGGTTCCATGTCGGTAATGTCAAAGTGAAGCTCTTTTGAGTATTGCGCGTCGGAATCTGACCTTACGATGTTGAGTTCGGATTCCCTTTTGCCTGTCCTTTGGCAGATGTAATCGATGACTTCTCTGTTAGGTTCCATTATTCCGTTTTTGGCGCCCATTTCAATTGCCATATTGCACATGGTTGCCCTTCCTTCAACGCCCATGGCCTCTATTGTCTCGCCGCAGAACTCGGTGGTCTTGTATGTTGCGCCGGCTATTCCGATGGATCCGATAATGTTTAAAATCACGTCTTTTGGAGCAATGTATTCGTTCAGTTCGCCTTCAACTTCCATCTTGATGGCTTCAGGTACCATGAACCAGCTTTTTCCTGTTGCCCAAACCATTGCAAGGTCTGTTGCTCCCATACCTGTTGAAAATGCTCCAAATGCACCGTATGTGCATGTGTGTGAATCTGCGCCTACAATCACCTTTCCAGGTTCCACCAGTCCCATTTCAGGAACGACCTGGTGGCAGATTCCTTCTCCGTGAATGTAGTTCTTTGTGATATTTTGAGTTTTGATGAAGTTTCTGCACACTTTCTGAAATTCTGCAGAACCGATTGTATTGGCGGGGATGTTGTGGTCGAATATGATTGCAATCTTTTCAGGATCCCACACCTTGTCCGCTATCTTTTCAAAGGTTTTGATGGCAGGAGGTGATGTTCCGTCATGTGACATTGCAAGGTCTACCGGAATTTCGATGATTTCTCCGGGGGTTACTTCATGTCCTGCCTTTTCGGATAATATCATTTCAGTAATGTTCATGATTCACCTTATTTCTTGGTATTTTTGACTATTTCCTTAAATACGTTATCGTTAATGTACTTTCCTTCTTCTCTTTGCTTTTTGACTTGCCTTACGATTTCAATCAGTTCCTCATCGCTGACGTCCAGTTCGCATTCATTCAGTTTGGCCCTGACTGCTCTGCATCCTGAATGCTTTCCAAGGACAAGCTGCCTTTTCTGTCCGACAAGTTCCGGGACATATGGCTCGTAGCATAACGGCTCTTCAATCACCGCATCGACATGGATTCCTGACTCGTGCCTGAACACGTTGTTTCCGACAACAGGCTTGTTGTATGGAATAGGAAGTCCGCTTGCTGCAGAGACGATGTCTGAGAGTTCCTTTATGTATTTTGTCTTGAATCCGTAATCCTTTCCGTATAATATTCTTAATGCCATGATGAGCTCTTCGAGTGAAGCGTTTCCTGCCCTCTCACCGATACCGTTGACGGTGGTTGAAATTCCTCCTGCACCTGCAAGAACTCCTGTAATTGAGTTGATGACTGCAAGTCCGAAGTCATTGTGGCAGTGAAGCGCAAGCATAACATCCAAATCCTTTACAAGCTCTCTGACCAGATAATCGATGCCCTGTGGAGTGATTGCGCCTGTAGTGTCTGCTATGTGCACTCTGTCGGCGCCGCATTCCTCTGCCTTTCCGTATATTCTTTTCAAAAAGTCAATGTCTGTTCTTGTGGCATCCTCTGCGGAAAATGCAACATATAAACCATGGTCTTTTGCGTAATCAACAGCGGTTTCACACAGGTTTATTGCATCCTGCCTGGTGATGTGCATCTTGTGGTCCAGATGGATGTCTGATGTTCCAACAAAGGTGATTACTCCATCGACATCGCAGTCAAGGGCTGCGTCAATGTCTTCAGGCTTTGTCCTTGTCAGCGCAATGATGTCTGCATCCAATCCTTCATTGGCAATCGCCTTTACTGATTCGCGTTCCCTTTGTGAAACTATTGGAAAACCAGCTTCAATCTGATGTATCTTGAACTGATCAAGTTTTCTTGCTATTTCCAATTTGTCGTTGAGGCTGAAGCAGACTCCAGGGGTCTGTTCGCCGTCCCTTAGGGTTGTATCATAAATAATTAAATCGTTTGGAAATTTCAATTCAGACTCTTTGTTATAATGACTAATAAAATACTGCAAAATATCACATCTGTTAATTAATATATTATATTATTATTTAATTATTATTTAACTTTTCTAAAAGTTCCAGATATGAGGTTCTCTCAAATCCTTCTGTGATGCCCAATTTTTCAAACAGTTTGAATATGGCGTTCTGGGCATCTTCGTAGTCTTCACCATCATCCAAGGCAATTTCTATTTCCATGTATGGGTCCAACCCTTCAATGTCATCAAGGGATATTTCAAAGTTTTCATAGGTGAAATATTG
The DNA here is from genome assembly GCF_947169325.1 of uncultured Methanobrevibacter sp. Classification (GTDB taxonomy): domain Archaea; phylum Methanobacteriota; class Methanobacteria; order Methanobacteriales; family Methanobacteriaceae; genus Methanocatella. The sequence continues at coordinate 12,576 of NZ_CAMVPN010000065.1, forward strand.
TCTGTTTTTCCTGACTGTCCTTACTTTTTTAAACCCAATCGCTTCAAAGATGTCGCTGCACTGGGCTGAATCTGCGATTCCCATTTCAATTTCACGCCTTGTCTTTGATTTGGCATCTATTTTAGGGCCTTTGTAGGTTATGAAGATGTTTGTGTTGTCATTTTGCTTTGTGGTTCTGATTCTCAGGGCTTCATCCGTCTTTGCAAAGTCGACTACCGGACTGTTGAAATAGATGTCTTCCTGAAATTCGTCTTTTGTTTTTACCGCACCGATGCGTTTGAGTTCATCTTCGATTTGCTTAAAGCTATTTATTTTCGCTTTGACTTCAACTTCAATCATGCTATCAACCAATTTGTAATTTGTAATGCCTTTGATAATATATTTTCCATCACTGGTGTGGAGTTTATGTGAAAATTTTTTCTAAAATTATTGTCCTTATTTGTTTTTTAAATATTGTTACTCAAAAGGCATAACATTTATAAATAAGTATTGTCAATATATTGTTTTCAAATTCATTTATAAATAAAATCATATTTTCGAAAATTTAAAATTTCCGATTTTTTTAGAATTTTCTTGATATGCTTTAAATAAACATACCTTTATATACTATTTAAATTATATATTTTAATAGTAAAAATTTAACGCATTTTTTTGTTTTCTTAAATTTTACTGACTACTTTTAAAAACTTATGGAGGTTTTAAATTTGACCGATGTTGACATAAAAATTGAAAACATTGTTGCTTCTGCAAGCATTGGTAAGGATATTGAACTTTCCGAAGTAAAAGAGGCTTTGCCAGATGTTACTTTTAATCGTGAACAGTTTCCGGGACTTGTTTTTAAACTTAAAGATCCTAAAACCGCAGCATTAATATTTAGCTCTGGTAAGCTTGTTTGCACTGGAGCGAAATCTATAGATGATTCCAAATTGGCAATCAAGAAAACTGTAGATTTAATGAGGACTGTCGACACTGACATTCCTGAAGAATTTGAAATTAAAATTCAAAACATTGTGGCTTCTGCGAACTTGGAATCCACATTAAACTTGGAAGCAGTAGCTTTAGAACTTGAGGACACAGAATACGAACCTGAACAATTTCCGGGTTTAGTATACAGATTATCTGATCCTAAAGTTGTTTTATTATTGTTTGGTTCTGGTAAAGTAGTTTGTACCGGTGCTAAAACAAAAAGCGACGCTAAGTTAGGCGTCGAAAGAGCTTACGATAGATTAAGTGAGCTAGATTTAATATAATTTGGTGGTATTATTGATTAAACTTGTAGTATTTGACTTAGATAACGTTATTATTGATGGTGAAGCGATAGATGAGATAGGAAAATTAGCAAATGTTGAAGAGGACATAGCTGCAATTACTGAAAAAGCTATGCAAGGTGAAATTGACTTTGAAACTTCTATCAAAGACAGAGTGCAACTTCTCGAAGGAACTTCAATTGAAGACATCGAGAAAGTGGCTGATGAACTTCCATTAATGCCTGGAGCTTGCAAAACCATCGATTGCTTAAAGAAAAGAGATGTAGATGTAGCTATCATTAGTGGTAGTTTTGATGTAGTGGCTGATAAGGTAAAAGATAAACTTGGAGTAGACACAGTTTATACCAATAGTTTCACAGTCGAAGATGGTAAATTAACTGGTGAAGTGACTGGTCCTTTAGTATCTGGTTCAAAATTAGATGTCTTAAAAGACCATGTTGAAGAAGCAGGAATTACTTTGGATGAAGTAGTTGCTGTTGGAGATGGCGCTAACGACATTTCCATGATTGAATCAGCTGGTTGCGGAATTGCATTCAACGCAAAAGATTCCGTAAAAGAAATAGCTGATGTAGTAGTAGAAGAAAAAGACTTGTGCAAAGTCTTATGTGAAATTCTTAATCAATTAACCACTGAAGAAGAAACTGAAACTGTTGACGACGAAGAAGCTGTTGAAGAAGAAGCAGAAGAACCTGAAGCTGAAGTAGTAGAAGCTACCGAAGAAGAAGCTGAAGAAGCTGTTGAAGAAGAAGCTGAAGATGCTGAAGAAGAAGTGGCTGAAGAAGCAGAAGAAACTGAAGAAGCTGAAGCTGAAGAAGAAACTGCTGAGGAAGAAAAACCTGCTGAGAAAAAAGGCAAAAAAGAACTTCCAAAATCTGATTTTGTTCTTGCTGACACTATGGAAGGTGTAAGAAAACAAAAAGATGAAAAAGAAGCTGAAATCTCCAAAGTAGCTGACGAAAGGGAAGAATTCAACAAAATAGCTAAAGAACAACGTAAAATCCGTGATGAATTAAACGCATCATTGAAAGAAAACTTAAATAA